>NZ_JBSFJF010000034.1:0-82019 GCF_053597915.1 Streptomyces sp. NPDC001219
AGCCCGCAGCCCGCAGCCCGCAGCCCGCAGCCCGCAGCCCGCAGCCCGCAGCCCGCAGCCCGCAGCCCGCAGCCCGCAGCCCGCAGCCCGCAGCCCGCAGCCGGGTCGTGCCTGTGGCCGGGTGCGGGCCTACGTGTGGTTCGGCTTTCCCACCCACTTTGGCTGTGTCTCGGCCTGGCCGTGTTGGGCTACCCCTGCGGCCAGGCTCACGGCCTTGCCTGAGGGTTGCGTTCGCCGTGTCGTGATCGCCTAGTCGGCGCGATCGCAGTCGTCTTGTGTGGTCACTCACCACCTGGTCAGAGGGCGCGGCCGTAGCGCTAATCGTGTCGCTTTCGTGCGCCCTCGCTCACCTCAGAGCGCCGCGAGGGAAGACGGCGAAGCGCCCAGGCCGCTACGAGTGCGAGGCCTGCCGCCTCTATGAGGGCGGCTGCTGTCGGGGCCGAACTTCCGACCTGGGATGTCGGCTCGGTTCGAACCGGATGTGGGGGAGCGGGATCAGCGCCCGCTGGTACGGGTACCCCGAAGATCGGCAGCAGGCGGGACGGGCCGCCGCGGAGCATGTTCTGGGGCAGCAGCGACAGCGGGTCCAGGTAGGTCTTGCCGCGGCGCAGGCCCCAGTGGAGGCAGGGCTCGCGGCAGTGGAACGGGCCGCCCTTCTGCAGGAGGGCGACCGGCTGGCCCGCCGTGACGCGCTGGCCCTTCTTGACCGTGGACCGCACGGGTTCGTAGGTGGTGCGTAGGGGCGGGCGGCCCGAGCGGGAGACCTCGAGGGTCAGGGTGCCGCGGCCGGCGACGGTTCCCGCGAAGGTCACCCGGCCCGGTGCCGCGGCTCGCACCACGGCACCGGCGGAGGCGGCCAGGTCCACCCCTCGGTGCCCCGCCGCCCAGGGGGCAGGAGGCGGTTTCCAGCCCCTGAGCACGGTGGGCTGTAAGCCCGCAGGCCCTCCCACCGGCCACGATCTGTCCTCGGCGGATGGCGTGGCACGCTCCGGAGGTGCCATGTCTCTGGGAGCCCCTACCAGCCAGCCGCGTCCCACACCCACCGCACGCGTCACCGCACGATCCACCGGCCGATCCACTGATTGGTCGGCTCTGTCGTCCATGGCCCGGACCACCATCCCCACCACCGGCCGGCCCGCCATGAGCCCCAGCCCGTGCGCTGGCCCACGCTCTATCACGGGCTCCACGCTGCGCCCCGCCGCTCCGCTCGTGGACGGAGCCGTGGCGGCAGCGTTCGCGAGTGACGGGGCGAAGAGTGTGAGGACCGCGGCCGCGGTCGGGGCCAGGAGTACGCCCATCGCGTGGGCGGGGAAGAAGCAGCTCGGCCCGTATCCGTTCGGATCGCGCCGCGGTGCAGGGGGCAGCGGCGCGGGCGACCGTAAGCGCGACCCCGGCTGGGACAGGGGGCGAGGCGGCCGGAAGGGGGACCAGAGACGGAATTGGGCTCGGGGCCGGGACTGGGGCCCGGACTGGGACGGAGGAGGAAGAGAGCCAGGTGCGTGCCCCTTCCGACTGTGGCGCCCCCGTCCCGGCCGACTCCGGTCCCCGGAACCCGACCCCTGCCCCGTCATCCGGCAGCCGCGCCCAGGCCCCGGACCGCGGTCGCCTTGCTCCAGCCGATCAACCGGCCATACCCGATCAACCGGCCGTAGCCGATCAGCTGACCGTGATCGATCGGGCCGCCCTGGCCGACCGGCTGACCTTGATGGATCGAGCCGCCCCAGTCGATCAGCGGACCGCTGTCGACCGAGCCGCCCCGGCCGACCCGCCGGTCGGGCTCGGTCCGCCGGCCCAGGCCGGTCGTCGGGGCGTGATCCTGTGAAGCGCCCGCCGGTGCCCGTGAAGGTACGGAAGCGTCGGTTCGGTCCTGGGGTTCGTCGTGTGGTTCGTCGCATGTGCTGACGGTGGCGCAGTTCGTCGGGGCGTGTGGATCTTGGGTTGAAGCTGTGGATGAGCGGCTGGTTGTGGACAACGGTGTCACTCGTGTGGGGCTCGAAACGGAGCGTGTCGCCCGGTGCATCGGCAGTCCCGTACACTTCTGATGGCGATCCGGGTCACCGGGTCGACTTCGCACGCCCCGCCGTCAGTGCACCAGTCCCGTTCGGGCAGCACGACGGCCGCGCCCCTCGGTCCTCGGACGGCTCCGCAAGGTGTCATCCCCGGCAGGCGCGTCGGGGCGTCAGGCACCGCGGCCGACCGGCCGCAGTGAAACCGAGTACAACAAGGAGTACGGCCATGGCCGTCGTCACGATGCGGGAGCTGCTGGAGAGCGGCGTCCACTTCGGGCACCAGACCCGCCGCTGGAACCCGAAGATGAAGCGCTTCATCTTCACCGAGCGCAACGGCATCTACATCATCGACCTGCTCCAGTCGCTGTCGTACATCGACCGCGCCTACGAGTTCGTCAAGGAGACCGTCGCCCACGGCGGCTCGGTCATGTTCGTCGGCACGAAGAAGCAGGCCCAGGAGGCCATTGCCGAGCAGGCGACCCGCGTGGGCATGCCCTACGTGAACCAGCGCTGGCTCGGCGGCATGCTGACCAACTTCTCGACCGTCTACAAGCGCCTGCAGCGCCTGAAGGAGCTCGAGCAGATCGACTTCGAGGATGTGGCCGCCTCCGGCCTCACCAAGAAGGAGCTCCTGGTTCTCTCCCGCGAGAAGGCCAAGCTGGAGAAGACCCTCGGCGGTATCCGCGAGATGCAGAAGGTGCCCAGCGCCGTCTGGATCGTGGACACCAAGAAGGAGCACATTGCCGTCGGTGAGGCGCGCAAGCTCAACATCCCGGTCGTCGCGATCCTCGACACCAACTGCGACCCGGACGAGGTCGACTACAAGATCCCGGGCAACGACGACGCGATCCGCTCCGTCACCCTGCTCACCCGCGTGATCGCCGACGCCGTCGCCGAGGGCCTCATCGCCCGTTCCGGTGCCGCCACCGGCGACCAGAAGCCCGGCGAGAAGGCCGCTGCCGCCGAGCCGCTGGCCGAGTGGGAGCGCGACCTGCTCGAGGGCGAGAAGAAGGCTGACGACGAGGCCCCCAAGGCCGAGGAGAAGCCCGCCGAGGAGGCCGCCCCGGCCGCCGAGGCTCCCGCCGCCGAGGCCGAGAAGCCGGCTGAGCAGGCCTGACCCGCAGCATCCGGTTGACGACGGCGGGGGAGGGCGCCACAAGCGCCGCCCCCGCCGTCCACCCGTAGATCTTTCGACTTCGAGATTTCGAGAAGAGATTCACAGACCATGGCGAACTACACCGCCGCTGACGTCAAGAAGCTCCGCGAGCTCACCGGCGCCGGCATGATGGACTGCAAGAAGGCCCTGGACGAGGCCGAGGGCAACGTCGACAAGGCCGTCGAGGCGCTGCGCATCAAGGGCCAGAAGGGCGTCGCCAAGCGCGAGGGCCGTTCCGCCGAGAACGGTGCGGTGGTCTCCCTCATCGCCGACGACAACGCCTCCGGTGTCATCGTCGAGCTGAAGTGCGAGACGGACTTCGTCGCCAAGGGCGAGAAGTTCCAGGCCGTCGCCAACGAGATCGCCGCGCACGTCGCGAAGACCGCTCCGGCCGACATCGAGGCCCTGCTCGCCTCCGAGATCGAGGCCGGCAAGACCGTCCAGGCGTTCGTCGACGAGGCCAACGCCACCCTGGGCGAGAAGATCGTCCTGGACCGCTTCGCGCAGTTCTCCGACGGCTACGTGTCGGTGTACATGCACCGCACCATGCCCGACCTTCCCCCGCAGATCGGTGTCCTCGTCGAGCTCGACAAGGAGAACGCCGAGGTCGCCAAGGGCATCGCCCAGCACATCGCCGCGTTCGCCCCGAAGTACCTCGCCAAGGACGACGTCCCGGCCGAGGTCGTCGAGGCCGAGCGCCGCGTCGCCGAGGAGACCACCCGCGCGGAGGGCAAGCCCGAGGCTGCTCTTCCGAAGATCGTCGAGGGTCGCCTCAACGGCTTCTTCAAGGACGCGACGCTGCTCGGTCAGCCGTACGCGCTCGACAACAAGAAGTCCGTCGAGAAGGTCCTCCAGGAGGCCGGTGTCACCCTGAAGCGCTTCTCGCGCATCAAGGTCGGCATCTGAGCCTGTCGCGAAGGCAGCGAATGACCTACGACCCCGCTAGGGTCGTACGCAGTCGGCCGCTCAACGGCCGGCCGCAGATGTGACGAGGAGGCCATTGCCGCACAGGGATCTGAACCAGACCCACGGCAATGGCCTTCTTCGTATGTGCACGAGGAGAGCTCAATGATTCACGGTGCCGACGGCGCGCACGCAGACCATTCCGGCCACGGCGGCAGGCGACGCTTCCTGCTGAAGCTGTCGGGCGAAGCATTCGCCGGCGGCGGCGGACTGGGCGTCGACCCCGACGTCGTGCACGCGATGGCCCGCGAGATCGCCGCCGTGGTGCGCGACGGCTACGAGATCGCCATCGTGATCGGCGGCGGCAACTTCTTCCGTGGCGCCGAACTCCAGCAGCGCGGCATGGACCGGGCCCGCTCCGACTACATGGGCATGCTCGGCACGGTCATGAACTGTCTGGCCCTCCAGGACTTCCTGGAGAAGGAGGGCATCGACTCCCGCGTCCAGACGGCCATCACCATGGGACAGGTCGCCGAGCCGTACATTCCGCTGCGTGCGGTGCGCCATCTGGAGAAGGGCCGGGTCGTGATCTTCGGCGCCGGTATGGGCATGCCGTACTTCTCCACCGACACCACCGCCGCCCAGCGCGCCCTGGAGATCGACGCCGAGGCCATGCTGATGGGCAAGAACGGGGTGGACGGCGTCTACGACTCCGACCCCAAGAAGAACCCGGACGCGGTGAAGTTCGACGCCCTCGAATACGGCGAGGTGATCACCCGGGACCTGAAGGTCGCCGACGCCACAGCCATCACGCTGTGCCGGGACAACAAGCTCCCGATCCTCGTCTTCGAGCTGCTCGCCGAGGGCAACATCGCGCGTGCGGTGAAGGGTGAGAAGATCGGCACGCTCGTCAGCGATCAGGACACCCGGGCCTGACGGCCTCAACTGCCGCGATTCCGTACGGGCATCGGCCCGTACGGGCGGCAACGCCGTACCGGGGTAAGACCCCGGTACGGGGATGGACAACGGCCTGCCGGTCGGACACCGTGCAGGAGAACACGCGCGGCAGGGGCGAGGCTCTGCTTCTTACCGAAAAGACCAGGAGCAAGTGGTGATCGAAGAGATCCTCCTCGAGGCCGAGGAGAAGATGGAGAAGGCCGTCGTGGTCGCCAAGGAGGACTTCGCCGCGATTCGCACCGGGCGTGCGCATCCGGCGATGTTCAACAAGATCGTGGCGGACTACTACGGCGCCATGACGCCGATCAACCAGCTGGCGTCGTTCTCGGTTCCCGAACCGCGGATGGCCGTGGTGACCCCGTTCGACAAGAGCGCGCTGCGCAACATCGAGCAGGCCATCCGCGACTCCGACCTCGGCGTCAACCCGAGCAACGACGGCAACATCATCCGAGTGACGTTCCCGGAGCTGACCGAGGAGCGCCGCAAGGAGTTCATCAAGGTCGCCAAGAACAAGGGCGAGGACGCGAAGATCTCGATCCGCAGCGTCCGGCGCAAGGCCAAGGAGACCCTCGACAAGCTGGTCAAGGACAAGGAGACCGGCGAGGACGAGGTGCGCCGCGCCGAGAAGGAGCTCGACGACACCACCGCGAAGTACGTGGCGCAGGTGGACGAGCTGCTCAAGCACAAGGAATCCGAGCTCCTCGAGGTCTGATGAACGAGTCTTCCTGGGGGGCCCCGCCCGGCGCCGGTCAATGGGGACCGCCCGACCACGGCCCGGCCCCCTCGCTGCGCGGGTCGGCGCCCCCCGTTCCGGCGGGTCCGGTGTACGACCGGGGCGATGCGGCGCAGACTCGGCCCATGCCCTTTGTGCCCGGGCAAGGCGGACGCCAGGATGACAACCGGGGATATCGGGACATCCGGGACACCCGGGACCACCTGGACGACCGGGGGGCTGCTCGACGGAGCGGCCCCCTGTTCCGCGACGAAAAGCCGCAGGAGCCCATGCCCACCTCTCTTTCCGGGTCCGACAGCTCGCCGGACTCAGAGAAGCCGAAGAAGAAGAGCGCGGGCCGCAACCTGCCCGCCGCCATAGGGGTCGGCGTCGGCCTCGGCGCGATCATTCTCGCGTCGCTCTTCGTCTACAAGCCCGTCTTCATCGGCGTGATAGCGATCGCCGTAGTGGTGGGCCTGTGGGAGCTGACCTCGCGGCTGGCGGAGCGCAAGGACATCAAGGTGCCGCTGGTGCCGCTCGCGGTCGGCGGCACCGCCATGGTCGTCGCCGGATACGTCCGCGGCGCCGAGGGAGCCTGGGTGGCGATGGCGCTCACCGCGCTCGCCGTGCTCGTGTGGCGGATGACCGAGGCGCCCGAGAACTATCTGCGGGACGTCACCGCCGGCGTCTTCGCGGCGTTCTACGTGCCGTTCCTCGCGACGTTCGTGGCGCTGATGCTCGCGGCCGAGGACGACGGGCCGCAGCGGGTGATGACGTTCCTGCTGCTGACGGTCGTCAGCGACACCGGTGCGTACGCGGTCGGCTGGCGGTTCGGGAAGCACAAGCTCGCCCCGCGCATCAGCCCCGGGAAGACCCGCGAGGGACTCGTCGGCGCGGTGCTCTTCGCGATGGCGGCCGGTGCGCTGTGCATGGAGTTCCTGATCACGGACGGGGCCTGGTGGCAGGGTCTGCTGCTCGGCCTCGCCGTCGCGGCCAGCGCGACCCTCGGCGACCTCGGGGAGTCCATGATCAAACGGGACCTCGGCATCAAGGACATGGGCACCCTGCTCCCCGGCCACGGCGGCATCATGGACCGGCTCGACTCGCTGCTGCCGACCGCGCCCGTGGTCTGGCTGCTGTTCGTGGTCTTCGTGGGCTCCGGCTGACCGCAGGGTTCTCGCGGGTGAGGGCAGGGAGAGGATTCCTCTCCCTGCCCTTTTCCGTGCCTTCCCTCCCCTG
This sequence comes from Streptomyces sp. NPDC001219, assembly GCF_053597915.1. Lineage (NCBI taxonomy): Bacteria > Bacillati > Actinomycetota > Actinomycetes > Kitasatosporales > Streptomycetaceae > Streptomyces > Streptomyces sp. NPDC001219. The sequence goes on from NZ_JBSFJF010000034.1 coordinate 6,977, forward strand.
AGCCGCCCGCCGGCTACCGGGGCGGCGACAGCGTCTCGACCGCCGCGCGCAGTGGCTCCGGTGACGTGGCGAACTCGCCGAGGAACGGATACGACAGTTCCGTGACCAGGAACAGGTTGGTGGCGACGAGGACGCTCACCGCCGCGACCATCCCGTAGTGGATCAGGGCCTGCTCGGAGCCGAAGGTGGCGGAGAATCCGAGGACCAGTCCACTGGTCAGCAGGACCGCCAGCCACAGGGACAGCGGCGGGCCGATGTTGGTGCGTGCCTCGAGCAGCCGTTCCGTGCGGGCGAGGCTCAGTTCCCTCAGGGACGCGAGCGAGCTGGTGAGGAAGGCTCGCTGGGTGTCGTTGCGGGGCTGAATGCGCTCGTACGTGCTGTGCAGGCGGTGCAGCGCGTTCTCGGCCTTGGGCGTGGCATCGCCTGCCGCGGCGCGGGGCCACTCGGCCGCCGCCGCGCGCCCGTACGCCAACAGGCTCTGCCTGATCCGTGCGCTCTCGGCCTCGCCGAACACCTCGCGGCCCCTGGCCAGCTGTGTCGCCATGGCGCCCTCGGTCCGCGTCGTCTGGTCCGCCGCGTTCACCTGGCCCCAGAGGGCGAGGACGATGAAGCCGATGAGGAATCCGTAGACGACCGCGATCACGGGGAAGAGGAACTGCGCGATCTCGTTCTGCTCGCCCCGCTTGAGGCGGGGGATGCGGCGCCGGACCACCGCCTGGAAGGCCGCCGTCCCGCCGGCGATGCCGACGACGAGCCCGGCCAGCAGCAGCCAGGAAGGCACGTTGATCACGATCCAACGGGTCACGGCCACTGCTCCACGCTCCTGACGTACCCCACACCCGCCACCATGGCGCGGTGGCCAACGAAGGCGGCGGGGGGTGGACACGTCTGCTTGGTCTTTTTGGTGCGAGGGAGGGGGAGCTGCCCGGGGGAGAGGCTCGGTCCGGCTCGGCGCCTCGCGCCGGCAGGCGGACCACCATGGGTGACCGTGCCCTCCGTGGCCCAGTGTTCCGGCCTGGGCTTCCGGATGATCCGCGCTACTTCAAAGCTGCCGCCACAGCGGACGTATATGACGGGCAGTAGACGGGCGGGGCTTCGGTAACGATGGCCAGCCCCTTCGCTCCTGGGTATGCGGCCTGCGCCGTTTCGAGTACTTCTCGGGGGCTGTCACCCGCATCGAGTTCTGTACATATGAGCTGCCCCTGAACTCCGAGGTCGTCGGCTTCCACCGGTCCGAGTTCGGGGGCGTGGGCTTTCACGGCGTCGGCGTATCGATCGTCCTTGTCTGACGACGCGGGTACATCGTCCACGACCTGGGGGGAGGGGGAATGGGGTTCCGGGCTATCAGGCGCTGGGGGAAATCCGCAGGCTTCACGGGTGGCGGCGACGGTGAACATCACAGGGCCGTCCCCGTGCACTTTCTGCTTGCAGATGATCCATGTATCGAATGTGGAATCACTGCGATCCGCTTTCGTTTCTACGTCCAGATATGCCCTCAACGTCATCGGCGAGCTCAGTGCGGATTCCGCTTCGCTCTTGGTCTTGCCGACGAAGTCAGCGATGGGCAGCTGGGATGAGGCCGCCTTCTTCCCCTCCTCGTTGTGTGAAGTGCCGCTGCACCCGGCCAGGGTGAAGACCAGAAGCGCACAGGTGGCCGCGTTACGTCCTCGCACAATGCATCCCCCGTTCTGAAGCTCTCGGTAGGGCACTGTAGCGCTCTGCGGTGATGTTTTTCAGGGTGACGATGATCGGACGCCAATCCCCTCGGCAGAACCAGACGGCTCCTGGCGAAGCCTGGCGATCTCTGACGTTCTTCTGATCAGTCTGTGGCCCCGGACGTACCTGATCGAAGCCCTGATACGAGGATTCGGCCGAAATTTCGACGCCGTGCAGTGAGCCTTAAGAACTGGCCCAAAAACCCTTCGCCTGCCCCTGGGCTGACCCCGCACGCTTTTGAGTGGCGTCTGCCCAATGCACTTCAGGACGAGGAGCTGTGTGTTCCACCTGGATGCTTGTATACCTCTTTTCAGGTTCGCCGCAGAGCCGTCCTCATCTCCTCAGTTAACGCACTGCGGGCCTCGTGAGCGGTCCGCCAGGCACGGATGTACTCCACGGAGTCCGAGTCATGACCGGCAACCACGACGTCATGGAAGTCGAGCACGCTGAGAGTGGCGCGTCCGGCCATTTCGACAACCGGCTGCTGGGCCACTAATTGCAGTTGCTGCTGTGCTGCGTACACACCATGCTCGCCGATCGCGACGTGACCCCTGCCGATACGTTCCGGACGAAGCTCGCTCCGGGAAAACGCATCCCGGGCCTGAGCGAGGGCCGTGAGGTATTCCATGCAGGCGGTGCGCAGCGCATCGCGCTCTCGCTCTGATGTGTCACGGCGCCAGCGGACGCGGTCAGCAACGAGCGTGCTGACCACACCAAGAACCGTACCCAGAGCCGTGGCAACAACCGTTGACCACTGCATACGCCCCCCAAGAGCTTGCCTGGGCCCAAGCCCAGAGCCACTACCAACCCTTGGTCGCCATCGGACCATGGCGGAGCGGGTTTCGACAGCCTTGTGGAACGCATCGCCTGACATCCATTGCTGACATCAACGACTACAAGCAACGGTGGCTTCGGGCCGACCAGCAGGTCCGTCGCGGCGATCACTGGCAGGCTTACAAAGCAGTAACCCCAGGGCGGTAGCGTCCACGCCCATGACTTCGTCTCCTGATCGCGTGGATAGCAGGGAAGCGCTGGCGTCGTTTGTCCGCTCCCTGCACCGTGACTATGCCGACAGCGCCGTCTCGTGGGGCAACACTGATCTTGGTGATTTCCTGGAGGCTCTCGCCGCTTGGGTCGATGACGCGCCCGGCTGGTATCGGAATGCCGGTCACGACCTACCTGACAACGGTGACTGGGCTTTCTTCGCCAGAGCTCTGAGCGCAGCCACCGTGTACGAGTAGCACCCCGGCCAGAGCCCTGGGCCGTGCGAGGTCAGCCACCAACGGCAGAAGGAAACAGCGCGTGACCGTCCCCTCACCGCTCCGACCTGGGGCCCCGTAAATGATCTGCCACACTGGACCCACCATGCCTGCACCCGGAGAACTCACTTTTGTCGCGCCGCGCGGGGCCAAGAAGCCGCCGCGGCACCTTGCCGATCTCAGTCCTGTCGAGCGTCGCGAAGCGGTGGCCGCGATCGGGGAGAAGCCGTTTCGTGCGAAGCAGCTGTCGCAGCACTACTTCGCCCGGTATGCGCATGACCCGGAGCAGTGGACCGACATTCCGGCGGCGGCGCGCGAGAAGCTGGCGAGTGAGCTGCTGCCGGATCTGATGACGGTCATGCGGCACATCTCGTGCGATGACGACACCACGCGCAAGACGCTGTGGAAGCTGCACGACGGGACGCTCGTCGAGTCGGTGCTGATGCGGTACCCGGACCGGGTCACCATGTGTATCTCCTCGCAGGCCGGCTGCGGGATGAACTGCCCGTTCTGCGCCACCGGACAGGCGGGGCTGGACCGTAACCTCTCGACCGCCGAGATCGTGCACCAGATCGTCGACGGGATGCGCGCGCTGCGCGACGGGGAGGTGCCGGGCGGGCCGGCGCGGCTGTCCAACATCGTCTTCATGGGGATGGGGGAGCCGCTCGCCAACTACAAGCGGGTGGTCGGGGCGATCCGGCGGCTGACGGACCCGGAGCCGGACGGGCTGGGGCTGTCGCAGCGGGGGATCACCGTCTCCACCGTCGGCCTGGTGCCGGCGATGCTGCGGTTCGCCGACGAGGGCTTCAAGTGCCGGCTGGCCGTGTCGCTGCACGCCCCCGATGACGAGCTGCGGGACACCCTGGTGCCGGTCAACACGCGCTGGAAGGTGCGGGAGGTGCTGGACGCGGCGTGGGAGTACGCCGAGAAGTCCGGGCGGCGGATCTCGATCGAGTACGCGTTGATCCGGGACATCAACGACCAGGCGTGGCGCGGTGATCTGCTCGGCCGGCTGCTGAAGGGCAAGCGGGTCCATGTGAACCTCATTCCGCTGAACCCGACGCCCGGCTCGAAGTGGACCGCCTCGCGTCCCGAGGACGAGCGGGCGTTCGTCCAGGCCATCGAGGCGCACGGGGTGCCGGTGACCGTCCGGGACACCCGCGGCCAGGAGATCGACGGCGCCTGCGGTCAGCTCGCGGCCTCGGAGCGCTGACCGCCCGCTGGTACGGTGTGTCGAACAAGCACACATTCCGACAGGGGAGCGCCACAGCGCTGAGAGTGCGGAAGCGTCGTAGTCCTACGGTGCCCGCAGACCCTTGAACCTCGCCCGGGTCATTCCGGGTAGGAAGTTCGGTCGTCACTCATGCTGTTGCGCCCTGCCCCGGGTCCCCTCCGTCCGGTACGTCCTCGTACGACGGAGCGGCGGAACCGGGGCAGGGCCGCGTCTCTTCCTGGCCAGCCAGGAGGAAGTCAGTGAACACCACCAGCAGGATCACCGCGACGGTGGTGGCCGCCGCGGTCGGCATGGCCACCCTCGCCGCCTGCGGGGGCCAGGGCGGCGGGAGCGCCGACGCCAAGACCGTCACCCTCGTCAGCCATGACTCGTTCCACGCGTCCAAGTCCGTCCTGGCCGCCTTCGAGAAGGAGAGCGGCTACAAGGTGACGGTCCTGCGGGGCGGGGACGCCGGCAAGGCCGTGAACCAGGCGATCCTGTCCAAGGGCAACCCCCAGGGCGACGTGTTCTTCGGGATCGACAACACCCTGCTCTCGCGCGGTCTGGACGAGGGGCTCTTCAGCCCGTACGAGGCCAAGGGACTGGACAAGGTGCCCGCGGAGCTCCAGCTCGACAAGGGCCAGCACCGGGTCACGCCGCTCGACTACGGCGACACCTGCGTCAACTACGACCGCGGCTACTTCGACCGGCACAAGATCGCGCCGCCGAAGACCTTCGACGACCTGCTCAAGCCCCAGTACAAGGGCATGCTCCTCACGGAGAACCCCGCCACGTCCTCGCCGGGGCTCGCCTTCCAGCTCGGCACCATCGCCAAGTACGGCGAGAAGGGCTGGCAGAGCTACTGGAAGAAGCTCAAGGCCAACGGTGTCGAGGTCGTGGACGGCTGGGACCAGGCCTACAACGACCGGTTCTCCGGCTCCGCGGCCGGCAAGGGCAAGGGCGACAAGCCGCTGGTGGTCTCGTACGCCTCCAGCCCGCCCGCCGAGGTGCTCGGCAAGAAGCCCGCGCCCAAGGAGGCGCCGACCGGTGTCGCGGCCGGCACCTGCTTCCGGCAGGTCGAGTTCGGCGGTCTGCTCAAGGGCGCGCGGAACGAGAAGGGCGGCAAGGCGCTGCTGGACTTCCTGCTGAGCAGGAAGTTCCAGGAGGACGTACCGCTGACGATGTTCGTCAACCCGGCCCGTGCGGACGCCGCGGTGCCGGAGGTGTTCACCCGGTACGGCACGGCGATCGACAGGCCGACGACGCTGGCGCCCGAGGCGATCACGAAGAACCGCGAACAGTGGATCAAGCAATGGTCCTCGCTCGTCCTGAAGTAACGCCCCCGGACACCACGGGTGCCCGGCGCGGCAGACCCGCGCGGGGAACGGCGGTGCGGCTCGGCCTGATGGCGGTGCCGCTCGCCTTCTTCGCGCTGTTCTTCGCCTACCCCGTGGTGGCCATCGTCGGGCGGGGGCTCAAAGACGGCGGGCAGTGGCAGTTCGGCCGGTTCGGTGCCGTGCTGAGCGACCCGGACATCGTGCATGTGCTGTGGTTCACCGTCTGGCAGGCGGCCGCCTCGACCGGGCTGACCCTGCTGATCGCGCTGCCCGGCGCCTATGTCTTCGCGCGCTTCGACTTCCCCGGAAAGCAGCTGCTGCGGGCGGTCGTGGCGGTGCCGTTCGTGCTGCCGACCGTCGTCGTCGGCTCCGCCTTCCTCGCGCTGCTGGGGCGGGGCGGGCTGCTGGACGACCTGTGGGGCGTGCGCCTGGACACCTCGGTGTGGGCGATCCTGCTGGCGCATGTCTTCTTCAACTACGCCGTGGTCGTCCGGACCGTCGGCGGGCTCTGGGGGCAGCTCGACCCGCGGCAGGAAGAGGCGGCGCGGGTGCTGGGGGCCGGGCGGTTCGAGGCCTGGCGGCGGGTGACGCTGCCCGCGCTGGGGCCGGCCGTCGCGGCCGCCGCCCTGATGGTCTTTCTGTTCACCTTCACCTCCTTCGGGGTGGTGCAGATTCTGGGCGGCCCCGCCTTCTCCACACTGGAGGTGGAGATCTACCGGCAGACCGCGGACTTCCTGGACCTGCCGACCGCCGCCGTCCTCACCCTGGTCCAGTTCGCCGCGGTGCTGGGCGTACTGGCGCTGCACGCCTGGACCGTGCGCCGCCGGGAGTCCGCGCTCCGGCTCGTGGACGCGGCGCGGACCGCCCGCCGGCCGCGCGGCCCCGGCCAGTGGGCGCTGCTGTGGGGGACGCTCGCCGTGATCGCCGTCCTGCTCCTGGCGCCGCTGCTGGTGCTCGTGGAGCGGTCGTTCGCCGGGCCGGACGGCTACGGCACGGTCTTCTACACCTCGCTGGGGTCCGCCGCGAACGCCGACAGCACCTTCGCCGTCGCCCCCCTGGACGCCCTGGGGAACTCCCTCGCCTACGGGGCGGCGGCCACCGCGATCGCGCTGCTGGTGGGCGGACTGGCGGCCGCCGCGCTGACCCTGCCCCGGCTGCGCCGCGGCCCGTCCGGGCGGACCCCCGCGATCAGCCGGTTCGTCCGCGGTTTCGACGCCCTGCTGATGCTGCCCCTGGGAGTCTCCGCGGTGACCGTGGGCTTCGGCTTTCTGATCAGCCTCGACGCGCCCCCGCTCGATCTGCGTGCCTCGTGGTGGCTGGTCCCGCTCGCCCAGGCGCTGGTGGGGGTGCCGTTCGTGGTCCGCACGATGCTGCCGGTGCTGCGGGCGGTCGACGGCCGGCTGCGGGAGGCGGCCGCCGTGCTCGGCGCCTCGCCCTGGCAGGTGTGGCGCGAGGTCGACCTGCCGCTGGTGCGGCGGGCGCTGCTGATCGCCGCGGGCTTCGCCTTCGCCGTGTCGCTCGGCGAGTTCGGCGCGACGGTCTTCATCGCGCGCCCGGACCAGCCGACGCTGCCGGTCGCCGTGGCCCGGCTGCTGGGACGTGCGGGCGAGCTCAACTACGGGCAGGCGATGGCCCTGTCGACCCTTCTGATGGTGGTGTGCGCCGCCGCGCTGCTCGTGCTGGAGCGCCTCCGCCCCCTCGACCGATCCGGGGAGTTCTAGATGACGGCACGGACCGGCACCACCGCACCGGCCGGCACCACGGCGCGGGAACTGCTGCGGCTGGGCGGGGTGACCGTCCGCTTCGGCACGAGCGGGCGCCCGGCGCTGGACGCGGTCGATCTGGACGTCGCCGACCGGGAGATCGTCTGCGTCCTGGGGCCCAGCGGCAGCGGCAAGTCCACCCTGCTGAGAGTCGTCGCCGGGCTCCAACAGGCCGACGCGGGACAGGTGTTGCTGGAGGGCCGGGACCAGTCGGGCGTGCCCACGCACCGGCGCGGGGTGGGTCTGATGTTCCAGGACCACCAGCTGTTCCCGCAGCGCGATGTCGCGGGCAATGTCGCCTTCGGGCTGCGGATGCGGCGTTCCGCGCGCGGCGAACGGGAGCGCACGGTCGCCGGACTGCTGGATCTCGTCGGGCTGCCGGGCGCCCAGCGCCGCGCCGTGGCGTCCCTGTCCGGCGGCGAACAGCAGCGGGTCGCCCTGGCCCGCGCGCTGGCCCCGCACCCGCGGCTGCTGATGCTGGACGAGCCCCTCGGCCAGCTCGACCGCGGGCTGCGCGAACGGCTCGTCGTCGAACTCCGGCGGCTCTTCCGTGAACTGGGCACGACCGTGCTGGCCGTCACCCACGACCAGGGCGAGGCCTTCGCGCTCGCCGACCGGGTGGTGGTGATGCAGGACGGCCGGATCGCGCAGACCGGCACCCCGCTGGAGGTCTGGCAGCGGCCCGCGAGTGAGTTCGTCGCCCGCTTCCTCGGCTTCGACAACGTGGTCGAGGCGACGGTGCAAGGCGAGGCCGCCGCCACCCCCTGGGGAAAGGTGCCCGTCCCGGCGGCCACCCCGGACGGGCCGTGCCGGCTGCTGGTCCGCCCGGCCGGTGTCCGGCTGACGGCCGCGCCGGACGGTCTGCCGTGCACGGTCGCGGCCCGCACCTTCCGCGGTACCCATGTCGCGCTGCTGCTCCGGCCCGCCACCGGGCCGCAGGTGGAGGCGGCCTGCGCCCTGCGGGACGCGCCCGAAGTGGGCGAGCGGGTGGGCATCGCCTTCCAGGCGCGGGACGTGGTGGTGCTGGACGGCTCCGCTCCGGCGGGCTGACCGCGCCTCAGCGGGCCGCGGTCTCCAGCGCGTCGCCCTCCCGTGCCCCGGCCTGCGGCGCGCCGGGGTCCGGCTCCGGCGCGCCGAACCAGGCGACCGCGACGGCGCCGGCCACCGCCACCACGAAGCCGAGGGCGGCTACCCAGGCGAAGCCGGGCCGGGACGCGTCGCCCAGCCACAGCACCCCGAGAATGCCGGGGACCACCGTCTCGCCCACCACCAGCGCCGCCGTGGCGCCGTTCACCGAGCCGATCTGCAGGGCGACGGTGTGCAGATACATGCCCCCGATGCCGGCGACGAGGATCGCGTACAGGGCCGGGTCGGCGAGCAGCGTCGGCAGGTGGAAGGGGTCCACGCCGTTCAGCACCCGGACGCCGACGCCGAGCGCGCCGAAGCCCAGACCGGAGAGCAGGCCCGCCAGGATCGCGGCCCGCCCGCCGAGCAGCCGCACGATCAGGGTGCCGCCGCCGATGAGCACGACCGAGGCGACGAGCAGCCACCAGTGGCTGGCGATCGGGGTGTGGCCGCTGCCCTCCGGCCCCGCGGCCGTGGCCAGCAGCACCAGCGCTCCGCAGACCACCGCGATGGAGGACCACTCGGCCCGGCTGAGCCGGATGCCGAGCAGCTTGATGCCCAGGACGGCGGTGATCACGAGGTTGGCGCTGATCACGGTCTGGGAGAGGAACAGCGGCAGCAGCCGGGCCGCCAGCGCGCCCAGCCCGAAGCCGACGAAGTCCAGCACCGTGCCCACCATGAACTCCCAGGTCACGGCCGCCTTCGCGGTCGACGACAGGCTGGGGCCGCCATGCTGGGTGACGCCGCTGCCGGCGGACTCGGCCGCCTCCCGGCGGGCGGATTTACGGGAGCCCACCGCCTGCAGGACCGATCCCGTGCCGTAGCAGGCCGACGCCGCCACCGCCGTCAGAAGGCCGATGATCACCAAGAGCTCCGTTCGCCCGCTGTGCGCATGACGCGTTCATTACCTTCTGGCAGACGTGCATTCCGGGACGGAAGTTGCTTCCGGCGGCGCACCTCTCGTGCACCGCCGGCCGGGGCGGTGGCCCGGGCTCTCCGCGCGGGGCGGCGGCGTACGGCCGGCCGGTCAGGAAGGCGCCTGGGCGCGGAGGCGGGCCAGCGCGTCCGGGGCCTCGTCCACCGAGTCGACCAGGGCGATCCGGGCCGCCATGGGGCGCTCCGCGGCGAGCGCCTGGAGCAGCGGCCAGGCGGGGAGCTTCTCCGTCCAGTGCGCGCGGTCCACCAGCACCATTGGGGTCGGCTCGCCCCGCGACCCGTAGTAGTTCGGGGTCGCGTTGTCGAAGATCTCCTGTACGGTCCCGGCCGCGCCCGGCAGGAAGACCACACCGGCGTTGGAGCGTGCCAGCAGGCCGTCCTCGCGTACCGCGTTGACGAAGTACTTGGCTATGTGGGACGCGAAGGCGTTCGGCGGCTCGTGGCCGTAGAACCAGGTGGGGATGCCGGCCGAGGTGCCGCCGCCGGGCCAACTGCCGCGTATCTCGAAGGCGGCGTGTGCCCAGTCGGTGACGGACGGGGTGAAGTGCGGTGTCTTGGCGAGGAGTTCCAGCGCCGCGTCGAGCATCTCGTCCTCGAAGGGGGCTGCGTACGCCCCGAGATTCGCCGCCTCCATCGCGCCGGGGCCGCCGCCGGTCGCCACGGTCAGCCCGTCGCGGGTGAGCCGGCGGCCGAGCCGGGCCGCGCCCGCGTAGGCAGCGGTGCCGCGCTCCAGGGCGTGGCCGCCCATGACGCCCACCACCCGGGCGCCGGCGAGGTGTTCGTCCAGGGCGTCGGAGACGGCGTCGTCATGGATGCTGCGCAGCATGGAGGCGAAGATGTCGCCGTCCGACTTGGTCTCCTGGTACCAGCGGTAGGTGTGGGCGTCCGGGGTGGCGTCGAAGCCGCCGTCGGCCAGCCCCGCGAACAGCTCGTCCGGGTCGTAGAGAGCGCCCCGGTACGGGTCGAACGGGAGGTCCGGTACGGGCGGGAAGACCAGGGCGCCGCTCGCGCGGATCTTGGCGGCGGCGTCCGGCTCCATGGCGCAGCCGAGGAACACGGACTCCGTGGTGTCCGCGCCGAGCAGCGCGAACGTACGGTCCGTCAGGTCGACCGACTGGACGCGGTGTCCGGCGAGGCTGCCGGAGGCGACGACCTGGTCGAACTCCTCCAGGGACTCGATCTCCCGGTCGTCGTGGTCGTCGTGGGCGCGGGTGCGGCGGGACGCCGGCGGCTGTGAATTCGACTGCACGTCCGACATGTTAGGGCCGCAGGGTGGCCACCAGGGGGCCGAGGTGCCCGTCCGTGGCCGCAGCGTCGAGTGCGGCGCGCAGCGCACCGTCGTAGGTCGGGCGTGCCCGCTGCCGCACCTCCCGGCCCTCGTCCTTGATCACGCTGGGACCGGGCCGGCCCTGCCCCCCCACCCGTCAACGCACCAGCGGAAGCGTGGCCATCTCCGCGACGGTCCAGGTCAGCGGCGCCAGGACGAGGGCCAGCGCCAGGAAGCGCAGGGCCGCGGCGCGGTGGAGGACGGAGGCGGAGGCGCCCAGGCGGCGGAGGGCCGCCGTGGTGTGGGCGCGGGCCGAGCGGGACTCCACCGCGGCGGTGAGCGCGCTGGCGGCGACACAGGCGAGCACGACCGCCGCGCCGACGGCGGTGAGCGGTCCGAACGGACTGGAGGGGGAGGCCTCATACACCTTCACGGCGGCGTACGCGGCGGAGCCGACCGCGCACAGGACCCCCAGCGGGCGGCCGAGGCGGTGCGACTCCTCCTGGAGCACCCGCCCGGACAGCAGCCGCAGCGCGCCGGGACGGCCGGCGCACAGCAGCCGGCCGCACAGATGCACCAGCCCGGGACCGGCCAGCACCAGCCCGAACGCCGACAGCGCCCAGCCGGCCAGCACGCCGGGAGGGCTGCCGACCAGCCGGCCGGGGAGCGGCAGCAGGCCGCCGGGGGCGTGGCCGCCGCGGCTGGCGTAGGCCTCGATCGCCAGCCCGGCCGCGGCCATCGCGATGCCCCACGGGAGTCCGGAGGGCGGGGCGGTCCGGGGGCGGACGTCGCTGTCGGGGGCGCCGGCCTCATGGCGGGGGCGCAGGGCGACGGCGGCCGCGGCCGCCGCGGTCAGCGGCACGGTCGCCAGCAGCAGGAGCGCGCCGGCGAGCGGCACGGGGTGGCCGGCGCCGAGGAGGTCGCCGTCGACCCCGAGGGCGGAGGGGCGGCCGAAGAGGCCCGGGCCGCCCAGGTCGCCGCGCAGCCGGAGGAAGACGAGCAGGGCCAGCAGGACCCCGAGGAAGCAGGACAGTGCGGTGGAGACGGTGGCGAGCAGGGTGAGGCGGAAGGGGCCCAGGCCGGCGGCGGTCATCCCGCGCTGGAGGCGGGCGGCGGGGTCCGTCCGCGCGGTGGACACCGCGAACTGGGCGGTGGCGGCGAGCGGGGCCGCGCACCACAGCAGGCGCACCAGCGACTCGTCGGCCGCGGACGGGTGCCCGGCGGCGTGGCCGACGGTGGAGAGCAGCAGGAAGCCGGTGCCGGCCGCGGCGGCGGTGACGGAGAGGCGGCGCAGCTGGACGAGGGGGCGCGAGCCGCGGGCTAGACGGAGAGCGAGCACTCTGCCCTGCTTTCCTCGTCGTCGGAGCCGGTTCCGGCGGGCGCCCCGTGTGACTGGTGCCCGTCGAGGAGCGTGAGGGACCGGTCGGCGAGCGTGGCGACCTCGGGGTCATGGGTCGCCAGGACCACGGTGATCTGGTGCGAGCGGGCCGCGGTGGTGAGGGTGCGCAGCACCTGGGTGCCGTCGGCGCGGTGCAGCGGCGCGGTCGGCTCGTCGGCGAACAGCACCTGCGGGGTGGTGGCGAGCGCGCGGGCGATGGCGATGCGCTGGCGCTGGGACTGGTCGAGCTGTGCGGGGCGGCGGCTCGCGCACATGCCGACGTCGAGGCGGTCCAGCCATTCGAGGGCGGTGTGCTTGGCGGAGCGGGTGCCGGTGCCGCGGAGCAGGAGGGGGAGGGCGGCGTTCTCCCAGGCGGTGAGCTCGTGGACGAGGTGCGGTTCGGTGTCGATCCAGCCGAACCGGTCCAGGCGCAGCCGTTCGCGGCTGGGGGAGGAGAGGGTGTGCACGGGGGCGCTGTTGAACCACACCTCGCCCTCGGCCGGGACGAGTTGACCGGAGAGACATTTCAGGAGGGTGGTCTTGCCACTGCCGCGCGGGCCGGTGACGGCGAGGATCTCGCCTTCGCGGACGCCGACGGAGACTCCGGTGAGGGCGGAGGTGCCGCCGTACGCGTGGTGCAGGCCGCGGGCCCAGAGAACGTCGTTGTCAGGCGGGGCCACCATCTGCGCACCTCTTGTTGTAGGCGTCGAATCGTTCCCCCGACCGGGTGAACGACCATGGAGGGTATCGGTCACAAGCACGGTAAGGATTGGTGACCCCCGGTATTCGCCGCTTGGCAGCACAACGGCCCAGATTCACTCGTATGGCTTGAAGTGAGTGAGTCTGGGCCGCTGGGTATTCACTTGTGCCTGATGAGGCGGCGCGCGGGCGCCCTACGGATCAGAGCTTGGTCCAGGCCTCGGTGAGGACCGTGCGCAGGATCTGCTCGATCTCGTCGAAGACCGACTGGTCGGCGATCAGCGGCGGGGCCAGCTGGATGACCGGGTCGCCACGGTCGTCGGCGCGGCAGTAGAGACCGTTGTCGAACAGCGCCTTGGAGAGGAAGCCGTACAGGACGCGCTCGGTCTCCTCCTCGTTGAAGGACTCCTTGGTGGTCTTGTCCTTGACGAGTTCGATGCCGTAGAAGAAGCCGTTGCCGCGGACGTCGCCGACGATCGGCAGGTCGTGCAGCTTCTGCAGGGTGCTCAGGAAGTTGCCCTCGTTGTCGAGGACGTGCTTGTTGAGGCCCTCGCGCTCGAAGATGTCGAGGTTGGCGACACCGACGGCCGCGGAGACCGGGTGGCCGCCGAAGGTGTAGCCGTGCAGGAAGGTGTTGTCGCCCTTGTAGAACGGCTCGGCCAGGCGGTCGGAGATGATGCAGGCGCCGATCGGGGAGTAGCCCGAGGTCATGCCCTTGGCGCAGGTGATCATGTCCGGGACGTAGCCGAACTTGTCACAGGCGAAGGTCGTGCCGAGGCGGCCGAAGGCGCAGATGACCTCGTCGGAGACGAGCAGCACGTCGTACTGGTCGCAGATCTCGCGGACCCGCTGGAAGTAGCCGGGGGGCGGCGGGAAGCAGCCGCCGGCGTTCTGCACCGGCTCCAGGAAGACCGCGGCGACGGTCTCCGGGCCCTCGAAGAGGATCTGCTGCTCGATCTGGTCGGCGGCCCAGCGGCCGAAGGCCTCGGGGTCGTCGCCGTGGATCGGGGCGCGGTAGATGTTGGTGTTCGGGACCTTGTGCGCGCCGGGGACCAGCGGCTCGAAGGGGGCCTTCAGGCCGGGCAGGCCGGTGATGGACAGGGCGCCCTGCGGGGTGCCGTGGTAGGCCACGGCACGGGATATCACCTTGTGCTTCATCGGCTTGCCGACGAGCTTGAAGTACTGCTTGGCGAGCTTCCAGGCGGTCTCGACCGCCTCGCCGCCGCCGGTGGTGAAGAAGACCTTGTTGAGGTCACCGGGGGCCTCGTTGGCCAGCCGCTCGGCCAGCTCCACGGCCTTGGGGTGGGCGTAGGACCACACGGGGAAGAAGGCCAGCTCCTGCGCCTGCTTGTAGGCGGTCTCGGCGAGCTCGACCCGGCCGTGGCCCGCGTTGACCACGAAGAGGCCGGCGAGCCCGTCGATGTAGCGCTTGCCCTTGTCGTCGTAGATGTTGGTGCCCTCACCGCGCACGATCGTGGGCACGGGGGCATTCTCGTACGACGACATGCGGGTGAAGTGCATCCACAGGTGGTCGTATGCGGTCTTGGAGAGGTCGCCGCTCATTGCTATCTCGTTCCCCAGGTGTAGGTCTGCTTCCGGAGCTTGAGGTACACGAAGCTCTCGGTGGATCGGACGCCGGGAAGCGTGCGAATCCGCTTGTTGATCATTTCCAGCAGGTGGTCGTCGTCCTCGCAGACGATCTCGATGAGGAGATCGAAGGAGCCTGCCGTCATGACGACGTACTCGACCTCTTCCATGGTCGTCAGGGCATCGGCCACGGGGTCGAGGTCACCTTCGACGTTGATGCCGACCATGGCCTGCCGCCGGAAACCGACCGTGAGGGGGTCGGTGACCGCGACGATCTGCATCACGCCCTGATCGAGCAGTTTCTGTACGCGCTGGCGTACCGCCGCCTCGGACAGGCCGACGGCCTTGCCGATCGCGGCATACGGACGGCGCCCGTCCTCCTGGAGCTGCTCGATGATCGCCAGGGAGACGGAGTCAATCGACGGGGTGCCGGTTCTGTCATGACCGTTACGGGGAGCCACGCCGTTCACTGTGCACGAGCCTCGTCTGTCTCGCAACCCCAAAGCGATGAAATTAGTCGTGTCGCGATCGAAAATTCACTGATTCCGTTGTTCCTGGGTGGCGGGTGTGTTGAAAACGTGGGTCCCATGGCTAGGGTGGATGTCCAAACCACCAGACTTCTGACTGAAGGGGGCGCACAGTGACCACCTCACTGCGTCGTCTGCGCAACTACATCGACGGGGAGTTCCGGGACGCCGCCGACGGGCGGACCACGGAGGTGGTCAACCCCGCGACGGGTGAGCCGTACGCCACCGCCCCGCTCTCGGGTGCCGCCGACGTGGACGCGGCGATGGCGGCCGCCGAGGCCGCCTTCCCCGCCTGGCGCGACCTGATCCCGGCCGAGCGCCAGAAGGTCCTGCTGAAGATCGCCGACCGCTTCGAGGAGCGGGCGGAGGAGCTGATCGCCGCCGAGTCGGAGAACTGCGGCAAGCCGGTCGCGCTCGTACGGTCCGAGGAAATCCCGCCGATGGTGGACCAGATCCGCTTCTTCGCGGGCGCCGCCCGGATGCTCGAAGGCCGCTCGGCCGGCGAGTACATGGACGGCTTCACCTCGATCATCCGCCGGGAGCCGGTCGGCGTCTGCGCCCAGGTCGCGCCGTGGAACTACCCGATGATGATGGCCGTGTGGAAGTTCGCCCCGGCGCTGGCCGCGGGCAACACCGTCGTCATCAAGCCCTCCGACACCACGCCCGCCTCCACGGTGCTGATCGCCGACATCATCGGCAGCGTGCTGGACGAACTGGGCCACTCCCGCGGCGTGTTCAACGTGCTCTGCGGGGACCGCGAGACCGGCCGGCTGATGGTCGAGCACAAGGTCCCGGCGATGGCCTCGATCACCGGCTCGGTGCGCGCCGGCATGCAGGTCGCCGAGTCCGCGTCCAAGGACCTCAAGCGGGTCCACCTGGAGCTGGGCGGCAAGGCCCCGGTCGTGGTCTTCGAGGACACCGACATCCCCAAGGCCGTCGAGGACATCTCCGTCGCCGGTTACTTCAACGCCGGCCAGGACTGTACGGCCGCCACCCGTGTGCTCGTCCACGAGTCCATCCACGACGAGTTCGTCGCCGCGCTGGCCAAGGCCGCCTCGGAGACCAAGACCGGCGCGGTCGACGACGAGGACGTGCTCTACGGCCCGCTGAACAACGCCAACCAGCTCAAGCAGGTCAAGGGCTTCATCGAGCGGCTGCCCGCGCACGCCAAGATCGAGGCGGGCGGCGAACAGGTCGGCGACAAGGGCTACTTCTTCGCCCCGACCGTCGTCTCGGGCCTCAAGCAGGACGACGAGATCGTCCAGCACGAGGTCTTCGGCCCGGTCATCACCGTCCAGTCCTTCTCCGACGAGAAGCAGGCCGTGGCGTGGGCCAACGACGTCGAGTACGCCCTGGCGTCCTCGGTGTGGACCAAGGACCACGCCCGCGCCATGCGGATGTCCAGGAGCCTCGACTTCGGCTGCGTGTGGATCAACACCCACATCCCGCTGGTCGCCGAGATGCCGCACGGCGGCTTCAAGAAGTCCGGCTACGGCAAGGACCTGTCGGCCTACGGCTTCGACGACTACACCCGGATCAAGCACGTGATGACCTCCCTCGACGGCTGAGCCGGAGGAACCCACCCCGTCGGGCGCCACGGAACGCTCGACACACCGTCGCGGGCGGAGGCCCGGCAACTGACGCTCTGTCGCTTGCCGCCTCCGCCCGCGACGCGTGAGAGTGCGGCCATGGCAGATCTTTCGCGGCGGGCGCTGCTCCGGGGCATGGGCGGACTGGGTGTGACGGGGGCGCTGGCCGCCCTGAGCGGATGCGGGGTGCCGCCGGCCTACGTCGAGGCGGCGGACCGCGGCGGCCCGGACCGTTCGGCACGGGACCGCAGGCTCGTCTTCGCCAACTGGCCGCTCTACATCGACGTCGACGACCACGACAAGCAGCGCCGCCCCACCCTGGACGCCTTCGAGCGGCGCACCGGGATCTCCGTCACGTACACCGAGGAGATCAACGACAACGACGAGTTCTTCGGCAAGATCAGCCCGGCGCTGATGAACCACCAGAGCACCGGCCGCGACCTGATCGTCATGAGCGACTGGATGTGCGCCCGGTTCGTCCGGCTGGGCTGGGTGCAGGAGATGGACCGCGCCGCCCAGCCGCACGTCGCCCGGCACCTCGACCCGCTGCTGCGCACCCCGCACTTCGACCCCGGCCGCAGGCACTCGGTCCCCTGGCAGTCCGGGATCACCGGCATCGCCTACAACCGGAAGAAGCTCGGCCGGGAGATCAGGCACACCTCCGACCTGTGGAAGGGCGACCTGCGCGGCCGGGTCACCCTGCTCTCCGGGCTCGACGAATCCTTCGCGATGCTCATGCAGGGCAACGGGGTGGACATCACCCGCTGGACGGCCGACGACTTCCACCGGATGACCGACCAGGTCCGGCGCCTCGTAAGCAAGGGCCACATCCGGCGGTTCACCGGCAACGACTACATCAAGGACCTGGACTCCGGGGACGTGCTCGCCGCCCAGGCCTACTCGGGCGACGTGATCCAGCTCCAGGCGGACAACCCGGACATCGAGTTCGTGGTGCCGCAGGAGGGCGCGGAGCTGTGGGCGGAGAGCCTGCTGATCCCCGACCGCGCGGAGCACAAGCGCAGCGCCGAGCAGCTGATCGACCACTACTACCGCCCGGAGGTGGCCGCGGACCTGGCCGCCTGGGTCAACTACGTCTGCCCCGTACCGGCCGCACGGGACGTCCTCGCCTCCTCCAAGGACAAGGAGCGCGCCGCACTCGCCGAGGACCCGCTGGTCTTCCCCGACGACGCGATGCGCAGGCGGCTGGTCATCGCCCGCGACATCACCTCCGGGGAGCGCACCGAGTTCGCCAAGGAGTGGAACGCGATCGTGGGGCTGTGAGGGGGAGGGGCCGGGCGTCAGAGGTGCGGTGAGGCAGGGGCGCCCCCGAGCCGCAGGTCGCCGACCCCGTCGAGGATCTTCTCCGAGGACGCGACATGGCGGCCCGCGGTGATGAGGTCGCGCAGGCAGCGGTCGAGCGGGGTGTGCTCGGTGTAGACCGCGGCCGCTCCCACGGCGTCGTACAGGAGCTGGACCGCCTCCCGGCAGGCCCGGTGCGCGAACTGGCGGGCCAGTGCGGCCGTGCCGCGTTCGGGCGCCAGGCCCGCCGCCTGCGCGGCCCAGGCCTTCTCCAGCGTGGCGTACACATAGGCGTCCGCCGCGCCGATCAGCGACTCGGCGTGTGCGAGGTCGGCCGGGGTGCCCGGCCGGGGCAGCGCGGTGCGCCGGGCCGTGAGGATCTCCCTGGCGGCGTTCAGCGCGGACCGGCCGATGCCCAGCGGCACGCCCGCCATCTTGAGGGCGAGGTTGTCGGCGCGCAGGTGGAGCGGCGCCTGCCCGGTGCCGGTCTGCGCGAGCCCGAAGGTGTGGCGTTCCGGGACGAACAGGTCGGCGACCTCGAAGTCGTGGGAGCCGGTGCCGCGCAGCCCCGTGGTGTGCCAGGTGGCGAGCACCCGCGCGTGCGCGGCGTCGAAGACGGCGATCCTCGGGGCGCCTTCCGGGGTCAGGAACCCGGCCATCACCCGGTCGGCGTGGGTGATCCCGCTGCCCTGGGCCCAGCGGCCCGACAGGAGGTAGCCGCCGTCCCGCCGGACCGCCCGCCCGGCCGGCGGCAGCACCGTCGCGGTGACCAGGTCCGGGTCGGGGAACAGCTCGGTGAACACCTCGGCGGGCAGGGAGACCACGGCCAGCGAGGCGTTCAGCGCGACGGCCGCGCACCAGCCGACCGAGGCGTCCCCCTCCGCCAGCAGGTCGACGGCGCGGGTGAGCTCCGGCACGGTCATCTCGACGCCGCCCAGCTCCGGCGGCAGGGCGGCGCGCAGCAGGCCGGTGGCCTTCAGGCCGTCGAGGACGTCACCGGGAATCCGGCCCACCCGCTCGATCTCCGGCGCGCGCGCCGGGAGGCCCGGGGCGTACGCCCGTACGCGCTCCATGACCGATGCGGCGGTGAGGGCCGTCCCGGCACGGGTCGGCAGTTCCATGGTGGTCATCCGGTCCTCCTGGTGCGGCTGCTTGTCCTGGTGCGGCGGGTTCGGGTCACAGGTCGGCCAGCGCCTTGCCGAGTTCGGCCGCCAGCGTCCGGAGGTTCGGGGACCGCATGACGCTGTAGTGGTCGCCGGGCACGTCGACGCTCTCGGCCCGGTCGCCGAGGAGGTCCAGCCACTGCCGGGTGGTCGCGGCGGCGGCCCCGTCCATGGCCTGCAGGAGCCGGACCCTGCCCTGGTAGGCGGCGGGCTCGTGGCCGGCCAGCGCGCGGCTGAGGTGCAGGAAGCGGCTCGCGAGCTGTTCCAGGGTGGCGGCGTCGATCTCGTCCGGCAGGACGGCGGCCTGCCGGGCCCGCGTCAGCAGCTCCTCCACCGGGGAACGGCCGCCCGTGGGCTCGAAACCGTCCGGCTCGGGGCTCCAGTCGCGTCCCGCGAGTCCGGCCAGGTCGCGGGCGAACCGGGCCAGCAGCGCCGCGTCGGAGGCGGGTTCGGCGCGGCCGGGCGGTTCCAGCAGGTCGACGGCCGCGACGAGTTCGACCGTATGCCCCTGCCCGGTGAGCAGGTGGGCGATCTCCAGGGCGAGCACGCCGCCCATGGACCAGCCGCCGAGCCGGTACGGGCCGTCCGGGAACCGTTCGGTGATCGCGTCGGCGTAGTGCGCGGCCAGGCCGGCCAGGGTCTGCGGCGCAGGGTCGAGGTCGGGGTACTGGAGGGCGTACAGCGGCTGGTCGTCGTCCAGCAGGGCGCCGAGCCCGGCGTAGCAGAGGACGTCGCCGCCGACCGGGTGGACGAAGAGCAACGGGGGCCGCGTCCCGGCGTCCCGGACCGCGACCAGGGCGGGCCTACCCGCGTCGCCGGGCTGTTCGCGCAGCACCTCGGCGAGCGACGCGACGGTCGGCCGGGCGAGCAGCGTGGCCACCGGCAGCGAGCGGCCGGTGCGCTGCCGGAGCCGGGCCATCATCCGCACCGCGAGCATCGAGTCGCCACCGAGGTCGAAGAAGTTCGCGGTGACGCCGACGGGCCCGTGGGCGGGCCCGAAGAACTCGGCCCAGATCTCGGCGAGGAGCCGTTCGGCCGCGTCGCGCGGTGCGACCGCCTCACCGGAGCGCGCTGTGGTCTCCCCGGGCGACGGGAGCCGGTGGCGGTCCACCTTGCCGTTGCCGGTCAGCGGCAGTGCGTCCAGGAGGACGATGCGGGCGGGCACCATGTAGCCGGGCAGCTCCCGGCCGAGCGCCTCCCGCAGCTCCACCTCGGAGGTGTCCGAGACGGCGTACCCGACGAGCCGTCGGGGGCCGCCCCGCTCGCCCTCGGCCACCGCGGCCGCCGCGCGGACGTCCGGCCGGCGCAGCAGCGCCGCCTCGACCTCGCCGAGTTCGATCCGGTGCCCCTGGATCTTCACCTGGGAGTCCGCGCGCCCCAGGAACTCGATGGTGCCGTCCGGCAGGTAACGGCCGAGGTCACCGGTCCGGTACAGCCGCTCTCCCGTCACCGGGTGGCGCAGGAAGGCCGCGCGTGTCTTCGCCTCGTCGCCGAGGTAGCCGCGGGCCAGGCCGGCACCGCCGATGTAGAGGTCGCCGGGGACCCGGGCCGGGCGCGGCCGCAACGCCTCGTCCAGCACATGGAATTGCTGGTTCCGCATCGGCCTGCCGTACGGGACGCTCGTCCAGTCCGGGTCCACGTGGGTGACCGGGTACTGGATCGACCAGATGGACGCCTCGGTGGCTCCGCCCAGGCTCCAGATCCGCGCGTGCGGCAGGGTCGCGGCGATGGCTCCGGGGAGGGTGACCGGAATCCAGTCGCCGCTCAGCATCACCAGGCGCAGCGACGGCGGACCGCCGAGGGCCCGCACATGTGCCACGAACATGTCCATCAGCGCGGGGACGCTGTTCCAGACCGTCACACGGTGCCGGTTCACCAGCTCCAGCCAGGCGGCCGGTTCACGCTGCGCCGACGCGTCGGGCAGGACCACGGCCCCGCCGGCCGAGAGCAGGCCGAACACGTCGTAGACCGAGAGGTCGAAGTGCAGCGCGGACAGGGCCAGGACGCGGTCGTGCGCGGTCACGCCGTACCGGTCGTTGATGTCCTGGATCGTGTTGACCGCACCGGTGTGCTCGATCATCACGCCCTTCGGGACCCCCGTGGACCCCGAGGTGAAGATGACATAGGCGAGGTCGCCGGGCCTGGCCGGAGAGGGCGGCAGAGGGCCGCTCGCACCGGTGTCCGCCGGCTCGGTGTCGACATGCAGCGAGCGGGTTCCGTCCGGCAGGTCGAGGCCGTCGGCGACCGCCGACCGGGTCAGCACCAGCTCGATGCCGGCGGTCTCCATGATCATCCGAAGCCGGCGGCCGGGCATGGCCGCGTCGACCGGTACGTACGCGGCACCGGCCTTGAGGATGCCCAGCGCCGCGACGACCTGCTCCCAGCTCTTGTCCATCACGATGCCGACGAGCACGCCGGGCCCCGCGCCGTGGCCGGTCAGCCACCGGGCGATCCGGTCGGAGCGGCGGTCCAACTCGCCGTAACTGAGGGTGCGTTCGGCGGTGATGACGGCGGGCGCGTCCGGCCGGCTCCCGGCCTGCCGCAGGAACGCGTCGTGCAGCAGCTCGGCGGGGACGGGGGCGTCCGTGGCGTTGACCGCCTTCCGCAGCTCCAGGTCGGCCACCGGCGCGGGCACGGACGGCGGGCGGCGCCACGCCCCCGCGCCGCACAGGTCCCGCACCAGGTCCAGATAGGCGTGCCACATCCCGTCGACGACACCGTCGGGGAACATCTCCTCCACCACGTCCCAGTTGAGGACCAGTTCCCCGGCCTCCTCCAGCGCCTGGTGGTCGAGCCACACCTGCGGCGTCCGTATCGAGCTGGACGCCAGGCGACCGGAGGCGCCGAGCGTGGTCAGCGCCGTGAGCGCGCCCCGCGCGCCGTCGCCCTGCCCCGAGAAGCCGATCGTGCTGGTGAAGACCACCGGCATGCCCGCCAGGCCGGTTCCGCCCCGGGTGCGGTTGAGTTCGCGCAGCACCTCGACGCCACTGACGTGGCCGTGTTCGAGGTCGGTCAGCAACTGGTGCTGCAACCGCCGGGCGCCCGAGGTGAAGTCCTCGGCGGGGGAGGCGTCGACCTCCAGCAGGGTGGTCGCGCTGAGGTTGCCGATGACCCGCCCGGCATCCTCGTGCAGCGGCCGCCGGTTGAACGCCAGCAGGTTGAGGGTGAACCGCGGCGAGGCGCTCCAGGCGGCGAGGACCTGCGCATACGCGGCGCACAGGGCGGCCGAGGGTGAGACGCCGGCCGCGGCGGAGCTGTCCTTGAGGCACTGCCATGCCGCGGCCTCGATGCGGGCCGTCCGATGGGTGAACACCGGGCGCCGTGGCGCGGGCCCCGGCCGCAGCGGCAGGCGGGGTGCGGGCGGGAGGGAGGCGACGCGTGCCTGCCAGTAGGCGAGCGACTTCGCGCGTGGCGCGGCGTCCGTCTCGGCGGCGGCGAGCACGTAGTCGCGGTAGGTGAGGCCCGGGGCGGGCGCCACGGGCGTCCCGTGATGATAGGTCTCCGCCCATTCCTGGAACAGCAGCCCGGCGCTCCGGCCGTCGATGATCAGTGCGTCGAAGTTGAGGTGCAGCCGGGTCGTGTGCGCGTCGAGCAGGGTCGTCCGGATGTCGAACAGCGGCCAGACCTCGGTGTCGAAGACCTGGTGCCGCATCTCCTCGCGGATCTCCGCCAGGCGGCGGTCCCGTTCGGCGGCCTCACAGGTCCGCAGGTCGACCGTGGCGATCCGGTAGTCGGGGACCTCGGCGAGCACCCGTTGGTGCCCGTCCCCGGACACGACCGCGCGGAGCATGTCATGCCGGTCGACGAGGTGCCGGAAGGAGGCGGCGAGCCGCTCGGGGTCGGTCTCCTCCAGGTCGATCTCGACGAGGAAGGAGGTGGAGACGTTGCCGAGTTCGAAGGCGTCGGTCCGGCCGACCAGGTAGGCCTGCTGGAGGTGGGTGAGCGGGAACGGCTCGTGGCGGGCCGCCGGGTCGGCGACGAGTGCCATCCCGGGCTCCCCGGCCCTCTCCACGCCACCGCGGGCCGCCTGGACGGTCCGTGCGATCTCGGCGGTACTCCGGCCGTCCAGCAGGTCCGGCAGCGGAACGTCGACGCCGAGCCGCCGGGCCAGGGTCTGCCGGATCTCCATCGCGATCAGCGAGTCGATGCCCAGGCTCCGCAGCGGCAGGTGCAGGTCATCGCCGGTGACGGCGGCGCCGCGCGCCCGGCCGACGATGCCGGCCGCCACCTCGGCGGCGTTCTCCGTCGCGGGCGCGGCAGGGCCGTCCGCTTCGGGTGCGGCGGGCCCGGCCGCGCCGGGCACCGCCTCCAGGCGTACGCCGTCGGCGAGCGCCACGGGCCTGCCGTCGGCGCCGACGAGCCGTACCTGCGCGACCAGCGGCCCGCCGGGAGCCGGTGCCTGCGCCCTGCGGCCGTCTCCCGTCCAGAGCCAGTAGCGCTCGCGCTGGAACGGGTATCCGGGCAGCGAAGCGGGCGGCCCGGCGGGGTCGCCGTGCACGCGCGCCCAGTCGATCCGGGCGCCCCGGGTGTAGAGCGCGCCGAGGCTGTCGAGGAGGGTGCGCCGGGCGTCCTCCCCCTCGCGCAGCGACGGCAGGAACACGGCCTGCTCGGCCGTCCGGAGCCGGTCGGGGAGCGGCGCGGCGGACCCGATCTCCACGAACGTCCGGTGTCCGTCGCGCAGCAGCGCGGCGATGCCGTCGGTGAACGACTCCGGCGCGCCGGCCTGCGCCGGAGTCCGGGCCGCCGCCCGCAGCGCGTCCTCCGGGCTCATCGCGCCCGTGACACGCGCGGCCACCAGCTCGCCGGTGCCGTGGCCGAGGACGGCGGCGGGCTCCACGCCCCACGAGCGCCACAGCTCGGCGAGCGCGTACGCGACGGCGAACGGTGTGGGCGGGCCACCGGGCGTCTCGGCGCACCGGTCCAGGGCGCGGCGGAAGACCGGCTCGGCCGCGGCCAGTTCGGCGGCCGCGTCGGCGGACAGCGCGTCCGGGCGGCCGGTGAAGAGGAACACCGGGCCCCGGCCGGTCTCCGGCGCCCGCGTGCCGACCCGGACCCCGGGCGGCGGTGTCCGGTCGGGTCGCGTGCGCGTGAGGAGGTCCCGCAGCCCGGCGCGCGAAGACGCGACGGCCGTGAGCCGATGGGTGAAGTGCGCCCGGCCGAGGGACGTGGTCCGGCAGACCGACGCGAGCGGGTCGCCGGCCGCATCGTCGGCGAGCAACTCGGCGTAGTGGGCGGTGAGTTCGGTGAGTGCGGCCGGTGTCTTGGCCGACAGGGTGAGCAGGTGGGGCCCGTCCTGCCCGGCGGGCCGGGCCTCCGGGCCCGCCGGTGCCTCGACGGCGGGGACGGGAGCCTCTTCGAGGATCACGTGTGCGTTGGTGCCGCTGATGCCCTGCGAGGACACCGCGGCGCGCTTCGGCCCCGGCGTCCCGGGCCACGCGGTCTCCTCGGCGACGAGCTCGACCGCGCCCGCCGACCAGTCGACATGCGGGGTGGGCTCGTCCACGTGCAGGGTGGCGGGGAGCCTGCCGTACCGCATCGACAGCACCGTCTTCATGACCCCGGCGACCCCCGCCGCCGCCTGGGAGTGCCCGATGTTGGGCTTCAGCGAGCCGAGCCGCAGCGGCGTCTCCCGCTCCCGCCCGTAGGCGGCCAGCAGGGCACGCGCCTCGATGGGGTCGCCGAGCGGGGTGCCGGTGCTGCTCGCCTCCACCACCTGGATGTCAGCGGGCGCCAGCCGCGCGTCCTTCAACGCCTGCCGGATGACCCGCTGTTGCGCGGACCCGCTCGGCGCGGTGAAGCCGTTGCTGGTGCCGTCCTGGTTCACCGCACTGCCGCGCACCACGGCCAGCACCCGGTGGCCGAGCCGCCGCGCGTCCGACAGCCGTTCCACCAGCAGCACTCCCACCCCCTCGGAGAACCCGCTGCCGTCCGCGGCGGCCGAGAACGGGCGGCACCGGCCGTCCGGTGACAGCCCCTGCATGCGGGTGAACTCGGTGAACAGCTGCGGTGTGGCCATGACGGTCGCGCCGCCCGCCAGCGCCATCGTGCACTCGCCGCGGCGCAGTGACTGGACGGCCAGGTGGAGCGCGACCAGCGAGGACGAGCAGGCCGTCTCCACGGTGATCGCCGGACCGCGCAGACCGAGCGTGTAGGAGAGCCGGCCGGACGCGACGCCGCCCGCCGTCCCCGTCGTCAGGAAGCCCTCGGCCTCCTCGGGCACGTCGCCGCAGCCCAGCCCGTAGTCGTTGCAGGACAGCCCGGTGAACACCCCGGCCTCGGTGTCGCGCACCGACTCCGGGTCGATCCCGGCGTCCTCGAAGGCCCGCCAGGCGGTCTCCAGCAGCAGCCTCTGCTGCGGGTCCATGGCCAGGGCCTCGCGCGGGCTGATGCCGAAGAAGCCCGCGTCGAAGTCCGCCGCGTCGTGGAGGAAGCCGCCGGAGCCGGTCAGGCTCCGGCCGCCGTTCCCGGGGTCGTGCAGGCCGTCGTCCCAGCCCCGGTCACGGGGGAACGGGCCGACGGTCTCGCCGCCCGAGGCCAGCAGCCGCCACAGGGCGGACGGCGAGTCGACCCCGCCCGGATACCGGCAGGCCATGCCGACGATCGCGATCGGCTCGCGGTCGCCCTCCTCCAGCTCGCGCACGCGCTCGCGTGTCCGGTGCAGGTCGAGGGTGAGGCGCTTGAGGGCTCCGAGCAGCTTCTCGGGTGTGTCTGATCCCATGACGGATCGGTCCTCCGCAGGCGGGTCAGGAGCGGGAGAGCTCACGGTCGATGTAGTCGAGCAGTTCCTCGGCGGTCGCGGCCTCGACGAGCGCCGTCACGTCCGCTTCGCCGCCCTCGGCGGCCGCCGCCGGGGCGGCCGGTGCCTCCTCGGACGGGAGGAGCCCGGCGGCGGCGAGGAGTTCGGCGTCCAGGACGGCGACCAGCTCGGGGAGGGTCGGCGCCTCGAACAGCAGGGTGACGGGCAGCTTGAGGGCCGTCGCCGTGTTGAGGCGGTTGCGGAACTCGACCGAGGTGAGCGAGTCGAGCCCCAGCTCGCCGAACGGCCGGTCGTCGGGGATCGCCTCGGGCCGGGAGGCCAGGACGGCGGCCAGGTGGGTCCGGATCAGGTCGGCCAGGACCCCGGCGCGTTCACCGGCGGTCAGGCCGCTCAGCTCGTCCCGCAACGGCCGGTCCCGCCGGTGTTCGCGCACGTTCCCGGGCCGGCCCGCCCCGGCGTCCGCCGCCACCTCGCGAAGGACCGGCGGCAGCTGTGTTCCGAGGCCGCGCAGGGTCTCGCGGTCGAGCCGGGCGGGCGCCAGGACGGCGTGCGGGGACGGCAGCGCCGCCTCCAGCAGGGCCAGGCCGTGTGCGGGAGCCATCTCCACCAGCCCGGTCCGGGCGAAGCGGGCGCGGTCGGCGGCGCTGAGGGCGCCCATCATGCCGTCCGGGTCGTCCCACAGGCCCCAGGCCAGCGCGAGGGCCGGCATCCCCTGGACACGGCGGTGCCGGGCGAGCGCGTCGAGGAACGCGTTGGCGGCGGTGTAGCCGCCCTGCCCGGCGCCGCCGAGCGTCCCCATGACCGAGGACACCAGGACGAACGCGGTGAGCGGGTGACCCGCGGTCAGCTCGTGCAGATGCCAGGCCCCGTCGGCCTTGACGCGCATCACCCGGTCGATCTGCCCGGGGGTGAGCGAGGTGACCGGAGCGTCGTCCACCACGCCCGCGGCATGGATCACGGCGGTCAGCGGGTGCCGGCCGGGGACGGCGTCGAGCATCGCGGCGACGGCCTCCCGGTCGGCGACGTCCACGGCCGCGAACCGCACCTCGGCGCCGAGCGCCCGCAGGCCGGACGCCAGCTCGGCCGCTCCGGGCGCGTCACCGCCGCGGCGACCGGCCAGCAGGAGCCGTCGGGCGCCGTGTTCGGTGACCAGGTGCCGCGCGAGGGCCCGGCCGAGGGCGCCGGTGCCGCCGGTGATCAGGACGGTGCCGTCCGGGTCGAGCAGCGGCGGGACGGTGAGCACGACCTTGCCGATGTGGGTGCCCTGACGCAGCAGCCCGAAGGCTTCGGGCGCCCGCCGGACGTCCATGTCGGTGACGGCGGGCCAGCCGAACGCGCCCTCGGCGAACAGCTCGACCGTCCGCTTCAGGAGGCGGGCGAGGTGCTCGGGCGGCAACTGGAGGAGGTTGAAGGCCTGGTAGCGCGCGCCGGGGTGGGCGGCGGCCACCTCGGCCGGATCGCGCGGATCGGTCCTGCCCAGTTCGACCAACAGCCCGCCGGGACGCAGCAACCGCAGCGACTCGTCGACGAGTTCGCCGGTCAGCGAGTTCAGTACGACCGCCATGCGCCGTCCGCCCGCGCCGAAGCGGGCGCCGAACCCGGGCTCGCGGGACGAGGCGAGATGGTCGTCGTCGAGGCCCAGGGCACGCAGAGCGGGCCACTTGGCGGGGCTCGCGGTCGCGTGGACCTCCGCGCCCAGGTGCCGGGCCAGCTGGACGGCGGCCATGCCGACGCCGCCCGCCCCGGCATGGATCAGGACGGGGTCGCCGGCCCGCACGCCGCCCAGCTCGGTCAGCGCGTGCAGGGCGGTCAGGTGGGCGACCGGTACGGCGGCGGCCCGGGGGAACGACCAGCCCTCGGGCATCTTGACGAGGGTGCGGTGGTCGGCGTGGGCGACCGTGCCGAACGCGGCCGGGAAGAGGCCCATGACCCGGTCGCCGACGGTCAGGCCGGTGACACCGGGACCGGTCGCGGTGACCACCCCCGCGCCCTCCAGGCCGAGGGGGCCGGGGTCGCCGGGGTGCATGTCGAGCGCGCCCAGGACGTCGTGGAAGGTGAGCCCGGCGGCGCGGACCGCGATCCGGACCTGGCCGGGACCGGGTTCGGCGGCGGCCTCCGGGGCGGGCCGGAGCTCCAGGGCGGTGAGGGTGCCGCGTTCGGTGAGGTCGAGGCGCCAGGCAGCGGTGTCCTCGGGAGGCCGGAGCGCGGGGTCGCCCGCCGCGGGCACGAGCCGGGGCGCCAGGACGGCGCCGTCACGGACCGCCACCTGGTGCTCGTCCGGTGTCAGTGCCGCGGCCGGAACCTCTGCGGCGTCCGGGGCGAGGTCGACCAGGGCGAACCGGCCCGGGTGCTCGACCTGTGCGGTGCGGACCAGGCCCCAGACCGCCGCCTGCGCGAGGTCCCGGACCGTCTCGCCGGGCCGTACGGCGACCGCCCCCTGGGTCACCAGTACCAGGCGGGACCCGGCGAGCCGGTCCTCGGCGAGCCAGCGGCCGAGCAGGTCCCGCGTCCGGTGGACCGCGTTCCTGGCCTCCGCCGCCACGTCGGTCCCGGCCCCGCCGGCCGGGCCCCGCGCGGACGGGCACCGTACGACGGCGTCCCCGGGAGGCTCGGACGCCGCGACCAGCGCGTCCAGGTCGAGGGCGTCCCACGGGACGGGTATCCGTCCGGCCGTCGATCCGGCCGTTCCCTCGGGCAGCGGGTCCCAGCCCAGCGCGAACAGGGAGTCGCGCGCCACGGTGGCGGGAGCGGCGGGGCGGGCCGCTGCGACCGGGCGCAGTTCCAGTGACTCGACGATGCCCGCCGGTTCGCCCGAGGCGTCGAGCAGGGTCAGGGGGAGGCAGCCGTCCACCGCGGGCGCCGCGTGCACCCGCAGGGACGTGCGGCCCCCCGTGCCGAAGAGGGACACTCCGCGCCAGCGCAGCGGCTGGCTGCGCTCGCCCCCGCGGCCCAGGGCGTCGGCGAGCAGGCCGTGCAGGGACGCGTCGAGCAGGGCGGGGTGCAGGTGATAGGCCCCGGCGCTCGCGGCCTCGGGCTCGGGCAGCACGGCCTCGGCGAACTGCTCGCCGTCGCGTCGCCAGACGGCTCGTAGGCCCTGGAACGCCGGTCCGTGCTCGTACCCCTGCAGGGCGAGGTCCTCGTACATGCGGGCCAGCGCTACCGGTGTCGCACCGGCCGGCGGCCAGTCCACGGGGGCCGGTGGTGTGGCCGTGCCGGGGCCGAGGGTGCCGGTGGCGTGCTCGGTCCACTCCCCGCCGGTCACCCGGCCCGATATCCGGCAGGTCCGGAGCCCGTCGCCGTCCTCGCCCGCCACCCGGACGCGCAGGTCGGCGGTGCCGTCCTGCGGGAGTTCCAGCGGCGTGGCGACCGTCAGTTCCTCGATCCGCGCCGTGCCGGCCCGCGCGCCCGCGTGCAGGGCCAGCTCCAGGAACGCGGTGCCCGGCACGACGATCGTTCCCGACAGGGCGTGGTCGGCCAGCCAGGGGTGGGTGCGGGCCGAGAGCCGCCCGGTGAACACCGTCTCGCCGTCGCCGAGTTCGACGGCCGCGCCGAGCAGCGGGTGGCCGGCCGGGGCCTGGCCGAGGTCGGCCGTGCCGGACGGTCCGGCCGTGCTCGTGAGCCAGTAGCGACGCCGCTGGAAGGGGTAGGCGGGCAGGGCGGCCGGGTCGGCGTGGCCGCCGGCCGTTCCGGTGAGCC
Organism: Streptomyces sp. NPDC001219; assembly: GCF_053597915.1. Lineage (NCBI taxonomy): Bacteria > Bacillati > Actinomycetota > Actinomycetes > Kitasatosporales > Streptomycetaceae > Streptomyces > Streptomyces sp. NPDC001219. Next base: position 36,288 of record NZ_JBSFJF010000034.1, read on the forward strand.
GGTCCCATGCGAGCGGCAGGCCCTGGACGTATGCCTCGGCGGCGGAGGTGAGGAACCGGCGCAGGCCCCCGTCGTCGCGGCGCAGCGAGCCGGTCACGATCCCGTCGGCCCCGGCCTCCTCGAGGATCTGGCCGATGCTGCCGGTCAGCACCGGGTGCGGGCCGACCTCGACGAACGTGGTGTGGCCGGACGCGATGAGCGCCTCGACCGCCTCCTGGAAGCGCACGGTGTGCCGCAGGTTCCGGTACCAGTAGGCCGCGTCGAGTGCGCCGCCCTCCTGCCAGTCGGCGGTGACCGAGGACATCAGCGCGATCCCGCCGGTGCGCGGTGCCAGCGGTGCCAGCCCGGCCAGGATCTTCGCGCGCACCGGCTCGACCGCCGGGCAGTGCGAGGCGAAGGCCGCCGGGATCAGGCGGGCGTTGACGCCCTCGGCCCGGTACGTGTCGACCAGCCCGGCGATCGCGTCCGGGGACCCGGCCACGGCGGTGGTGGCCGGTCCGTTGACCGCGGCGATGCTCAGCGTGCCGAGGCGTTCCCGCACCCGCTCGGCGGGCAGCGGGATCACGGCCATCGCTCCCTTGCCCATCAGGTCGACGGCGATGCCGCTGCGCAACGCGATGGCCCGCGCGCCGTCGTCGAGGGAGAGCGCACCGGCCACGACGGCGGCGGCGATCTCGCCCTGGGAGTGGCCGACCACGGCGTCCGGGACGACCCCGGCCGACCGCCACAGCTCGGCCAGCGACACCATCACGGCCCACAGCGCGGGCTGCACGACGTCGATCCGGTCGAGCAGGGGCGCCCCGGCCAGGACCTCGGCCAGTGACCAGTCGATGTACGGCGCGAGCGCGCGCTCGCACTCGGCCAGCCGGGCGGCGAAGACGGGGCTTTCGGCGGCGAGCGCCGACGCCATGCCCCGCCACTGGCCGCCCTGTCCGGGAAAGACCAGAACGGTCCGGCCGGGCTCGCCCGCACGGCCGGTGACCACGCCGGGGACCTCCTCGGCACGGGCCAGCGCGGCCAGGGCCCGGCCGGCCTCGTGCCGGTCACGGGCGATCACCACCGCGCGCTCGTCGAGGGACGCCCGCGCGGTCAGGGCCGGCGCGGCGCCGACCGGGTCGAGCGGCCCGTCGGCCAGCATCCGGGCCCGCTCCCGCAGCGCGTCCGGGGTCCGGGCCGACAGGACGACCGGCACCACGGGCGGCCGTACCGGCTCTTCGGTGGGTCCGGGCCCGGCGGGCGGCTCCGCCAGGATCACATGGGCGTTGGTGCCGCTGATCCCGAACGAGGAGACGCCGCCGCGCCGGGGCCCGCCGGTGACCGGCCAGGGACGGGCCCGGTCGAGCAGGGCCACCGACCCGGCCGCCCAGTCCACGTGCGGGGACGGCTCGTCGACGTGCAGCGTGGCGGGCAGGGTCGCGTTCCGGAGGGCCTGGACCATCTTGATGACGCCGCCGACGCCCGCCGCCGCCTGCGCGTGTCCGATGTTGGACTTCAGGGACCCCAGCCACAGCGGCCGGTCCCGGTCCCGCCCGTAGGCGGCCAGCAGGGCGTTCGCCTCGATCGGGTCGCCGAGGGCGGTGCCCGTCCCGTGCGCCTCCACGGCGTCGACCTGCCGCGGCACGAGCCCGGCATCGGCGAGGGCGTCCGCGATGACGCGCTGCTGGGCGACGCCGCTCGGCGCGGACAGCCCGTTGGAGGCACCGTCGGAGTTGACGGCGCTGCCGGCGATGACCGCCAGCACGGGGTGGCCGTGGCGGCGGGCGTCCGAGAGCCGTTCGACGACGAGCATGCCCGCGCCCTCGCCCCAACCGGTGCCGTCCGCCCGGGCGGAGAAGGCCTTGCAGCGGCCGTCGGCGGCCAGCACCCGCTGGCGGGAGAGCTCCACGAACATGCCGGGGGTCGCCATGACGGTGACCCCGCCGGCCAGGGCGAGCGAGCACTCGCCGGCCCGTACCGCCCGCACCGCCTGGTGCAGCGCGACCAGCGACGCCGAGCACGCGGTGTCCACGGTCAGCGCGGGCCCGTGCAGGCCGAGGACATAGGCGATCCGCCCGGAGATGACGCTCGCGCTGGTGCCGGTCAGCAGATGTCCCGCGACGCCGTGCCCGGCCGCCTCCAGGCTCGGCCCGTAGGCGGAGTGCATCGCGCCGGCGAACACGCCGGTCCGGCTGCCCGCCAGCGACGCGGGGTCGATCCCGGAGCGCTCCAGCGCCTCCCAGGTGACTTCCAGGAGCAGCCGCTGCTGCGGGTCCATGGCGAGGGCTTCCCGTGGGCTGATCCCGAAGAAGTCCGCGTCGAAGTCCGCCACGTCCGGTACGAAGCCGCCCTGGCGGACATAGGACGTCCCGGTCCGTTCCGGGTCCGGGTGGTGGAGCGCCGCCAGGTCCCAGCCGCGGTCGTCCGGGAAGCCGCTGATGGCGTCCGTTCCGGTGTCGACCAGGTGCCACAGGTCATCGGGCGAGCGCACCCCGCCGGGGAACCGGCAGGCCATCCCGACGATGACCACGGGGTCGTCGGCGTCCTCGGCGTCCGCCCGCTCCCGCACGGCGGCGGGTGAACCACCGGTGGACGCGCCCGCCTTCAGCTCATCGATCGCCGCGGCCAGGGCGGCCGGGCTCGGGTGGTCGTACAGGAGGGTGCTCGCCAGCTTCAGGCCCGTCGCGGCCGACAGCCGGTCGCGCAGTTCGAGCGTCATGGCCGAGTCCAGGCCCATCTCCCGGAACGTCCGGCCGGGCCGGACCTCGTCGGCCGGTCCGGCGTCCAGCACGACCGCCGTGAGGCTCCGGACCAGCTCCAGCACCGATCGCCGGTCAACTCCCGTGTCCGGAACCGGGGTTGCCTCGGACGCCTGCTCGGTGGCCCCGGGCATCCCGGACGGCCAGCAGGAGCGGCGCTGGAACGGGTAGGCCGGCAGGTCGGTCAGCGGTGCCGAACCGGGCAGCAGCGCGGCCCAGTCCACCGCGACGCCGTGCACGAAGGCCTCGGCCGCCGCCGTGAGGAACCGCCCGCGGTCGCCGTGGCCGCGCCGGAGCGTGCTCAGCACGGCGCCGTCCCCGCCGTGGGTGTCGAGCGTCTGCCGGATGCCCATCGCCAGCACCGGATGCGGGCTGACCTCCAGGAACGTGGTGTGGCCCGCGTTCAGCAGTTCCTCGACGGCCGGTCCGAACCGCACCGGCTCCCGCAGGTTGCGGAACCAGTACCCGGGGCCCAGCCCGGCGGTGTCGACCGGTCCGGCGGTGACGGTCGAGTGGAACGGCACGCCGATGGAGCGCGGGGTGATCCCGGCGAAGGCGCCGAGCAGTTCCTCCCGCAGCTCCTCGACCTCCGCGCTGTGCGAGGCGTAGTCGATCGGCACGCGCCGGGTCCGCACCTCCTGCCCGTAGTGGGCGGCCAGTGCGTCGAGCGCGGTGGCCGGCCCCGCGACCACCGTGTGCGCGGGGCCGTTGACCGCCGCGACCGACAGCGAGGCGTCCACCGACGCGAGGTCCCGCTCCACCCGTCCGGCCGGAAGCTCCACCGACAGCAGCCCGCCACGGCCCGCGATCCGGCGCAGCACCCGGCTGCGCAGGGCCATGATCCGTGCGCCGTCCCGGAGCGAGAGGGCGCCCATGGCGGTGGCGGCGGCGATCTCGCCCTGCGAGTGGGCGACCACGGCGGCGGGTTCCACCCCGGCCGAGCGCCACAGCGCGGCCAGCGACACCATCACCGCCCACAGCGCGGGCTGGATCACCTCGTCGCCCGCCAGTGGCGGCGCACCGGGGACCCCGCGCAGGACATCGGTCAGCGACCAGTCCACGTACGGGCGCAGCGCGTCGGCGCAGTCACCGATCCGCTCGGCGAAGACCGGGAAGGTCTCAGTCAACTCCGCTGCCATGCCCGCCCATTGCGAGCCCTGGCCGGGAAAGACGAACACCGGCCGGACAGCGGGACCCTCGTGCCGGCCCTCCACCACGGCCGCCGACGGCCGGCCGGCCGCCCGTGCCTCCAGCGCGGCGAGGAAGCCGTCCCGGCCGTCGGCGACGACGACGGCGCGGTGCTCGAAGGTGGTGCGGGTGACGGCCAGCGACCGGCCGACCGAGGCCACGCCGACGTCCGGACGCGCCGCCACGTGCGCGTGCAGCCGTGCGGCCTGGTCACGCAGCGCGGAGGCCTCCCGCCCCGACAGGACCCAGGGCAGCGCCCCGGTGTCGTCCTCGCCGGCGGCAGGCTCCGCGCCCTGCCCGTCGGAGAGGATCAGGTGGCAGTTGGTGCCGCCGATCCCGAACGAGCTGACTCCCGCGACCAGCGGCCCCTCCGGCGACGGCCAGGGCCGGGTCTCGGTGTTCACCCGCAGCCGCAGCGCGTCGAGCGGGAGGTGCTCACCGGGCCCCGAGTGGTTCAGGCTGGGCACGAGTTCGCGTGCGCTGACACACAGGACGGCCTTGATGAACCCGGCGATCCCGGCCGCGCCCTCCAGATGGCCGATGTTCGTCTTCACCGAACCGACCAGCAGCGGGGCGTCCTCCGTACGGGCCGCACCCAGCGCCGCACCGAGCGCAGCGGCCTCGACCGGGTCGCCGGCCCGCGTCCCCGACCCGTGCAGCTCGACGTACCGGACCTCGCCCGGCTCGACGCCCGCGTCGGCACAGGCGGCGAGCAGCACCCGCTCCTGCGAGGCACGGCCCGGCGTCGGCAGCGTCTCGGTCGCACCGTCGTTGTTCAGGGCGCTGCCGCGGACGACGGCATGGATGCGGTCGCCGTCCCGGACGGCGTCCGCCAGGAGCTTGAGGACGACGACCCCGCCACCCTCGCCCCGGACGTAACCGTTCGCACGGGCGTCGAAGGTGAAGCAGCGCCCGTCCGCCGACAGCGTCCCGGCCCGCTCCAGGGCCAGGGTGCTCTCCGGCGCGAGGATCAGGTTCACACCACCGGCCAGCGCCAGGTCGGACTCACCGTTCCGCAGGCTCGCGCACGCCAGGTGCACGGCGGCCAGCGACGAGGACTGTCCGGTGTCCACCACCAGACTCGGGCCGTTGAGGCCCAGCGTGTAGGAGATCCGGTTGGCGGTCACGCCACGCTGCAACCCGATGAGCGTGTGCCCGGTCACCGCGTCGGGACCCAGGCCGTGCAGCAGCGTCGCGTAGTCGTCGGCGATCACCCCCAGGAACACGCCCGTCCGGCTGTCCTTGAGGGTGCCCGGCAGGGTCCTGGCGTCCTCCAGGGCCTCCCAGGCCAGTTCGAGGGCCAGCCGCTGCTGCGGGTCCATGGCCACGGCCTCGCGCCGCGAGATACCGAAGAACCCGGGATCGAACCCGTCGACCCTGTCGAGGAACCCGCCGCGCGCCGGGCCCCGGCCGTCCCGCCGTCCGGTGACCGCGTCACCGCCGCCGCGCAGCAGCCGCCAGAACTCCTCCGGCCCGTCCGCCTGCGGAAACCGGCAGCCGATCCCGACCACCGCGACCGCGTGTGAAGGGAGATCACGCCTGTCGTGACCAGCAATTCCCATCGTTGATGCACCCCAGTGCTCGTGCCGAATCGGCGGGTCCCGCGAAGGCGTGCGGGGCCGTCGGTGAAGACGGCCCACACCCCGTCGCCCTGTCGTCTGCTACCGCGCGTCGCGCACCGGGCTGCTCGGGTGCACCTCGCGCTCGATGCGCGGCATGAGCTCCGGGAGGTAGATCTTCTGGATGGCGTCGCCGGAGCCGTGCGCCTCCCAGTGGGAACGGCTGGCCCAGCGCTCGACGAGGACGAAGCGGCCCGGGTCGTCCTCCGAGTGGTAGGCCTCCCAGCTGACGCAGCCGTCCTCGGCGAGACACAGGGGGCGCATGCGGGCCAGGGCATCGGCCACCGGCGCGATGTCGTCGCTTTCGGGGACCCGGACGATGACGATGAGGTCGAACATCACTGCTCCTTGGAGTGGGGGGAGTCGGCCTGGGCGGCCAGGGCGTTGCGGGCGACCGCGGGCAGCCACTCGGCGATCGGGGTGAAGCGGTAGCCGAGGGCCGCCGCCCGGTCGCTCGCCATGCCGAAGTCGGACGGGCAGGAGAACGGGGACAGGCCGGGGTCGCCGGAGGGATCGTCCTTCTCGATCACGTCGGCGGTGAGTCCGGTCGCGCTCTCCACCGCGGCGCAGACGTCGTAGACGTCGGCGGTGTCCGGAGAGGCGACGTTGACCGCTCCGGTGGCGTCGGAGAGGGCCGCCCAGGCGAGGAAGCCGGCGGCCTCGTCGGCCCGTACCAGTGAGGTGCGGCCGGGCGCCGTGTGGGCGACGACGGGCCGCCCCTCCCTGACGTGGTCGAGGTGGAACTGCAGCCGGCCGGTGAAGTCGCCCTCCGCGGCCAGGACATGGGCGACCCGGGCCAGCAGCACCGGCACCTTGGCGGAGCGGGTCAGCGCGGCCTCGGCCTGGCGCTTGCCCTCGCCGTAGTGGGCGTCCAGGTACCCGGGGGTGTACCAGGGCAGGTCGGTGTCGAAGTCGTAGGCCGCCGGGTCGAGTTCCTCCTCGCGGGCGCGGGCACCGAACGGCGGGGCCGGGAACCGCCAGCGGAAGGTGTCCTTGTTGTACACCTCGATGGTGCTGGTCATGACGATCTTCCCGGCCCGGTCGCCGAAGGCCTCGCAGACCTCCACGGCGGCGATCGGCGTGTAGCACATCTGGTGCACCACCGCGTCGAAACGCTCCCCCGCCACCGCGGCGGTCAGCTCCCCGGGGACGGTCACGTCGGCGCGCAGCCGCCGTACCGCGTCCCCGAAGGAGTCGGGGGTCCGCCCGCGGTTGACCAGGGTGACCCGGTGCCCGTCGTCCAGCAGTTGCCGGACCAGCACCTTGCCGAAGTACCGGGTGCCCCCGATGACGCAGATGTCAGACATTCTCCCTCACCTTCTCCTCGTTCTCCGTGCCATCCGTGCCTTCTGTGCCCTCGGTCCGCCGCGGCTCCCCGGCCTCGCCGGAGTTCCGGCCGCTCAGGCAGACGAGTGCACAGCCCGCGGCCAGCAGGGCCGCGACGTACCAGTTGCCGCCCACCACATCCAGGGAGCGCGACAGGTCGAACAGGATTCCCGCGGCGAGGGAGCCGACCATGTTCCCCGCGCTGCGGAAGAAGTGCATCGCGCCCATGGCCCGGGCCAGCCGGTGCTCAGGGACCCTGCGGGCGATCCAGAGGTCGAACGACGGCACGAAGAGAATCTCTCCGAGCACCACCGTCAGACAGCCGACCACCACCCAGGGGCCGGTGCGGCCGGCCCCGAAGGCGACGAACGCGAGGGTCATCCCGGCCAGGCCGACGGCCATCACCGCCCCCGGGCTGAACCGCTTGTTGAACAGCTTGAACAGCGGGTACTGGAGCACCAGGATGCTGAGCCCCGTGATCCAGAACGGCGAGGACGGCGCCCACCCCGGGACGTACGCCGCCATGTGCAGCGGGATGCCGACCACGAAGCCCAGGGACAGGAACCAGAACGCGGCGGACAGCAGGAAGTAGCGGGTGGCGCCGCGCACTTCGATGCCCTTGAACGCCGCCAGGCTGAACAGCGGGGCGCGGCCGCCGGCGGCCGCCGCGCTCCCGAAGCCGTCCCGGGGGATCAGCGCCGAGGCGATCAGACAGAAGCCGATGAAGAACGCGAACACCACCGAGAACAGGGTCCGCAGCTCCACCTCGGCCAGTACGGCGCCCAGCAGCGCGCCGCCGAAGAGGCCGACCTGCCCCGCCATCTGGAACGCGGAGAATGCCTTGGGGCGTTCGTCCTCGGGGAAGGACACCAGGACGTTCTTCAGCCCCGGGAAGGAGGTCCCCGACCCGAAGCCGATGAAGAACGCCAGCACGCTGTACGCGAGCACGCCGTCGGTGAACCCCATGAGCCCGAGCGCCAGGGCCTCCATCGCGGTGCCGAGGAAGACGCCGCCACGGACGCCGCAGCGTGCCGCGATCCCCTCGTAGCAGAAGGTGGCGAGCAGCCGGCCGACGTACGTCATACACATGACCACGCCCGCCCAGAAGCCGCTGTCGGTCCCGCCGAGGGTGGCGACGAGCACGGGGAACCAGATGTAACTCCCCACGTTCGCCAGGAGGATGCCCCCGGTCACGCCGATGAGCGCGCGCTTGCGTTCCCTGATCAAGACTCCTCCTTCCGGTCCGCCCCGGCGGCACGCAGCCCGGCGATGGCACGCGTGACGGCCTGCCGGTCGACCGGCACACCCCGGACGACCGTGCTCAGCGGGAGGGCCGACAGCGGCCGGCCCGGGGCGTGCAGGTTGTAGGTGGCGGCCGCGCCGACGCCCAGCGGATGGGCCGTGCCCGTGCCGCCGCTCAGCTCGTCGAAGTAGCGGCGGCCGCCGACCGTCGCCTGGTGCCGCAGCGGCCCGTCGAGCGAGGCGTCGTCGCCGCGCAGCAGGCCGAGTTCGCTCAGGAACGAGTAGCCGTGGTACGCGCCCGTGTTGCCCGAGTCGGTGCCGATCAGCAGCTTGCCCTCGCGGAGCGTGGCCAGGGCGTTGCGGCGCATGTCGGCCAGCGCCGCCGTGCGGGTCTCCTGGCAGCCGTACTCGATGCCGTAGGGCTTCTCGATGGCCTGGGAGAACTCCAGGTTGCGGAGGTCCTGGGTCTCGGCGAAGCCCTCGCGCCCGTACTCGGCCCGGAACTCCTCACCCGTCATGATCATGGTGCGCAGGCCGGCCAGGGTGGAGACGAACCGGGCACCCTCGAACTCCTTCCAGTCGGCCGCGTCGAGCGTCCGGTCCCGCACGGTGTGGGCGAAGAGGCGGAAGCCGCACTCGTAGGCCCAGCGGGTCTCCTGGAGGGTGTTGCAGTCGATGACGGCGCTGATGCCGCGCTCAGCGGCGATCCGGGCGGAGAACTCGAGCACCCGCCGCGACAGCCGGGAGAACTTCACCGGGCTGTCCGGCTGTTCGGTGCCGTCGGTGAACATCACCTTGAGGAAGGTGCCGCCCCGCTCGACGTTGGACCGTATCGCGTGTTCGAGGTCGGTCTCGGTGGCGATCATGTGCACCGGGGCCGGGAACTCGACACCGTGGCCGGTGAGGCCGGCGGCGTTCGTCATCGCGGTGGCCGCGTAACCGCAGTGCACCAGCTCCGGGTAGGGCAGCGCCGACTCCGCGGCGCCCTGCTCCCAGTCCTCCTTGACCAGCGGGAACCCGAACATGTCGACGACATGCGTGACCCCGCTGTACAGGTACTGCAGCGCGACGATACGGGCGTCTTCCAGGGAGTCGTCGAAGTTGGCGGGAAGGCCCACGTGGGCGTGCGTCTCGACGTAGCCCGGCCACAGCTCGGGCGTCGCGAGGTCATCGGCCTTCCGCTCGGCGACGGGGCGGATACCGGAGAAGTGCCCGTCCTCGACGGTGACGTCGAAGACCGCCGTCGGGTCCAGCTCCGGGATCGCGACGCGCGTCATCGGGCCACCTGCACGGCGATGGTGAACTCGATGTCGTCCAGGGCCGCCTGGACGCGTCCGGCCGCCTCGTCCCGGTCCCGGCCGGTGAAGATGAGGTGGCCGAGCCAGTCGAAGTTGCTCTTCGACAGGCGCGACACCCGACGGCCCGGCTTGGCGTAGGCGAGGGCCTCGACGAAGCCCGGGGTGTCCTTGATCCGGTCGAACCCGACGGAGACCAGCTCGCCCTCGACCGGGGAGCCGAACCAGTGGCCGCTGGCGATGACGTCGCCGGGAATCGGCAGCTCGGGACGCTCGCCGAGGGCCTGGCGGATCACCTCCAGGTAGGCGTTGACGCCGCTGGAGAGCTCCATCAGCTGCGGCACGATGCCGCCGGTGAGCCGGCCGTTGACCTCGCACAGCACCGGGCCGTCCGCGGCGAGGAAGTACTCGGCGTGGATGAAGCCGAAGTCGATGCCGAGGCCCTTGAGGACCTGCTCGTTCATCGCGTACAGCTCGTCCTGGAGCGGGTGGCCGCGGAAGTAGGTGAGGCCCATCTCGATGAAGTACGGGAAGCCGCTCAGATTGCGGTCCGTGATGCCGAGGTTGACGATCTCGCCGCCCTGGAGCACACAGGCCTCGACGGAGACCAGCGCGCCCTCGACGAACTCCTCGACCACGATGTCCGGGATACGGGTCACCCCGCGCCCGTAGTCGCCGACCGACGCCAGCTCCGTGAGGTAGGCGGCCAGTTCCTCCTCGTCGCGGAGCAGCAGGACGTGCAGGCTCGCGGTGCCGTCGGAGGGCTTCACCACGCACGGGAAGCCGATCTCACGGACCGCGGCCTCCATGGCGTCGCCGGACGTGGGCTCGGCGACGTGCACGAAGCGCGGCTGGCGCACGTCGGTGTCCTGCAGGGCGAGCCGGGTGCGGTGCTTGTGACGGGCGTTGAGGGCCGCCTCGACGCTCATGCCCGGCAGGCCGAGGGAGCGGGCCACCGACGCCGCGTGCACCGTGTGGTACTCGCTGTAGGTCATGACGCCGTCCACCGGCTTCGCCGCGTGCACCTCCTTGGCGAGCCGCTCCAGCTCGTCGATGGAGAACACCGTCTCGCTCTTGATCACCTCGCACCGGGTGTGTGCGAACGCGGCCTCGGCCAGCGGCGAGGCGCCCAGATAGAAGCCGGGGTCGGCGGACACGAAGGTCACGTCGTGCCCGAGCTCCAGGGCGTTGGCGATGCCCGCGATGCCGTTGGGGTTGCACTCGATCATGAGGATATGCATGGGAGGTTCCTTGTCTTCAGGAGGTTTCTGGGCTGATGCGGAGAGACGGGCGGAGGTCAGCTGACGCGGCCGCCCGCGGGTACCGGACCCGGGGCGCCGGCGCGCATCCGGGCCACCGCCGACAGCACGGCGGGCAGATCGAAGCCGAGGCGGGCCATGACCTCGTGGTGGTCGCCGCCCTCGGCGGGCCAGTCGTGGCCCGCGTTCACACCCGCCACCTCGCAGCGGGGCAGCAGCAGCGCGAGCGCCTCGGCCACACCGCCCTGACCGCGGTGTTCCTCGACCACGACGAACCGCGTGTGCCGGCCCGCCAGTTCCGCGGCCGCCTCGGCCAGGTGCGCGTGGTCCACATAGGTCAGATGCGCGTGGGAGACCCCGGTGGCGGAGCGGGCGGCCAGCGCCAGGCGGGTGCCCTCCTCGCCCACCGAGACCAGGCAGACGTCCTCGGGCTCCGCCGCGGACTCCCAGTTGACCAGGGGGATTTCGGCGCCGGGCAGGGGCAGGGACTCGTCCGCGGCGTTCCGGCCCGTGCGGATGTAGTGCGGCCTGCCGCTGCGTACCGCGGACCGGACCACCGCACGCATCTCCGCCTCCCCGTAGGGGGCCGCGATGGTCACGCCGGGGATGCTGCGGAGCACCGCGAGGTCCTCCAGGCAGTGGTGGGTGGTGCCGAACCAGGCACCGGACACGCCCGCGTACGGCGCCACGACGGTGACCCCGGCGTTCAGGTAGCCCAGCGTCAGCTTCAGGCTCTCCGCCGCGCGCAGCGCCGCGAAGGGGGCGAAGGTGCTGACGAACGGCTTGTACCCGCCGGCCGCCAGTCCCGCCGCCATGTCGACCATCGCGCCCTCGGCGATACCCAGGTTGAAGAACCGGTCCGGGTGCGCGGTCTGGAAGGGGTGCTTCTTACCCCCGAGGTCCGCCTCCAGGCAGACGACGGCGGTGTCCTCCGCGGCGAGCGCGGTCAGCTCGTCCCGGTAGGCGTCACGACCGGAGAGAGTCATCGGATCGCTCGCTTCCACTTCGCGGCGCGCACGGCGTCGATGGTCACGTAATGAGAGCCGGCCCTGCCCTCCACCGCCGGCACGCCCTTGCCCTTGACGGTGTGGGCGATGACGGCGAGCGGACGGCGGGCGGCCGACCGGTCCGCGGCGAACAGCTCGGTCAGGGCGGCCAGATCGTGCCCGTCGGCCTCCACGGCCTCGAACCCGAAGGCGGCGAACCGCTCGGTGAGGTGCGGCAGCGGCGAGATGTCGGCGACGAGCCCGTCGTTCTGCCCGCCGTTGCGGTCCACGACGAGCACGAAGTTGCCCAGCTCGCGCGCCGCCGCCACCTGGCAGGTCTCCCAGACCAGCCCTTCCTGGAGCTCACCGTCGCCCGCGACGGCGATGCCCAGGCCGCTCCGTCCGCCGATCCGGCGGGCCAGGGCCCAGCCCGCCGCGTACGGGACGCCGTGCCCCAGGCTCCCGGTGGGGAACCGGACACCGGGCACCTTGGGACCCGGATGGCCGGTGTAGGGCCGGCCCGCCTGGCCGTACAGCGGCGCGGGGTTCTCCGGCAGCACGCCGCTGACGTGCAGCGCGGCATACAGGCCCGCGGCGGCGTGCCCCTTGCTCAGCACGACCTCCGTACCGTCACCGGCCGAGGCCCGGTGCAGGGCGGCGATCAGGATGTCGAGCACCGACAGGCTGCCGCCCAGATGGCAGCCGCGCTCGGACGCCGCCATGTCGACGACCAGCCGCCGGGCCTCCAGGGCCCGTTCGGCCAGGGTGGAGGCGAGTACCCCGGCGCCGGCGGGACTGTCGAGTACGGCGGTCATCGCCGGCTCCCTTCCGGAAGGGCGAACCAGCGGTTCACCGCGTCGGCGAGCAGCGCGCGGGCGGTGCGGTACTCCTCGCCGCCGATGCGCTCCTCGTCGGTGTGATCGAGGGCGGAGTCACCCGGCCCGTACGCCACCATCGGCACGTCGTGCCAGGTGGTCGCCAGGGTGTTCATGTCCGACGTCCCCTTCTTCACCACGAAGCGGGGCCGGACCCCGGCCTCGGCGAAGGCCCGGACGAAGGCCTTGGCCAGGGGGCCCGAGCGGCCGCCCTGGTGGCCCGGCGTGGCGCGCAGCGCCTCGATCCCGACGCCGTCGCCGGCGTGCCGGAGCGCGGCGGCGCGCAGCGCCTCCAGATCGGCTCCCGGCGGCACCCGGAAGTTGAGGGTTCCGTGGGCCCGGTCGTGCTCCCGGCCGCGCTCGCAGCGGATGTCGATGACCGCGCTGAGCGCCTCGGGCGCCTGCGCGAGGACCGAAGCGCGGATCTCCCCGAGGACCCGGATCAGGCGGTCCGGGGCTGACACCGCGTCCATGCCGGCCGAGTGACCGGTGGGCACCGAGGCGGTCACCGCCAGCTTGAAGAGCCCGAAGTAGCCGAGGGTGAGCTTCCCCGAGCCGCTGGGTTCACCGATGACGACCGCGTCGGCCGCATGGTGGTCGCGGACGTGGAACGCGCCCTTCGAGGAGGAGATCTCCTCCTCGACCGCGCCGATCACGGTCAGTTGACCGTCCTCGGGCACGGCGGCGTCCGCGAGCACCTCCAGGAAGGCGGCGAGGCTGCCCTTGGCGTCGACGCTGCCGCGCCCCCACAGCTCACCGTCCCGCCACTCGGCGGGCCGGCGGTGCGGGACCGTGTCGAGGTGGCCCAGGAGCAGCAGCCGCCGCGCACCGGTGCCCCGGGACGCGACGAGGTTGCCCGCCGGGTCGACATGGGCCTCGATGCCCCGCTCGCGGCACCACTCGGTGAGGCAGGAGGCGAGTTCCGCCTCGTCGCCGGAGACCGAGGGCACACAGACCGCGCGAGTGAGCAGGTCGAGGTCGTCGGCGGGCCCCCGGGTGCGCCAGAACCGGGTCCACCCGGACGCCTCGCCCATGGTGTGCGGGCCGGTGATGGCCACGTCGGCGCTGCTGCCCTCCAGGGCGATCTCGGCTGCGCGCACCTTCTGGCGCATGCGCCCGCCGGCGTACCGCGCCCCGTCGCCCGGGTAGGCGTCGCGCAGCGTGGAGTCCGGGACGTCCGGGTCGGTCAGCAGTCCCGCGGTGCCGGTGACCAGCCGGAGGTGGTCGGCGTCCAGGGCGACCGCGAGCACCGCGGCCAGCACGTCGGCGTCCACGTTCAGCGGAGCGCCGCCGTCCCGGTCCGCGACCGGCGGGGACAGACAGACCACGTCGTACGTGTCGAGCAGGGCGTTCAGCGCCGCGGAGTCCACCTCGGCGGGCACGCCCGCCCGGTGGTCCCGGACCACGACGGGGCGGCCTTCGGCCGACAGTGCCTTCAGCGGGCGGTTGCCCCGGCCGGCGACCAGGCCGCCCCGCGCACCGACGGCCGTGAACACCCGCAGGCCCAGGGCCCGCAGGCCGCGTTCCACGGCGGGCAGGGTGACCCGCTCGTAGGCGTCGACGAGGTGGTCCATCTCCTCGGGAGGGCAGTAGCGCACCACGTCGCCGTTGGTCAGCCGGAGCGTGGGGACCGGGCGGCCGATGGCCGCGTAGTGGCGTTCGATGCCGGTGGCCCCGCCCGCCACCAGGAGTACCCGGGCGCCGCGGGCGGCGACGTCGGCGATCTCCTTGTGGACGGCCTCGCGGTCGAGCGTGGCGCTGCCGACCTTGATGACATACAGCGGCCGGCTCATGGCGACACCGCCGTGACCGGCAGCCCGGCCGCCTCGTCGAAGCCGTGGATGAGGTTCATGGCCTGGATGGCCTGGCCCGCCGCGCCCTTGATCAGGTTGTCGAGGGCGGCCACCGTGACGCACTGACCGTCGCGGACGGCGACCGCCACCTCGGCGACGTTGGAGCCGGTGACGGCCTTGAGCATCGGGAAGTCCTGCGGCGCCTTGGGCGCCGGGCGGACCCGCACGAACGGTCTGCCCACGTACGCCTTGGCGTAGGCGCGCTTGACGTCCAGGGCGGTGACCCCGGGCCGCAGTTCGGAGTAGGCGGTCACCATGATGCCGCGCGCCACGTCCATGCTGTGCGTGGAGAACCGCAGATCGACAGCGGCGCCCGTGAAGTCGGCCAGGGCCTGCTGGACCTCCGGCGCGTGCCGGTGGCCGTGCAGCTTGTGCACCCGGAAGTTGCCACTGCGCTCGGCCGGGGGCTCGCCGCTCCCGCGGCCGCCGCCGGTGGACCCGGTCTTGGCGTCGACCACCACCCGGTCGGCGACCAGCGGACCGGCGCCGGCGAACAGCGGGTACAGGGCGTAGACCGTGGTGACGGCCATGCAACCGGGCAGGCTGACGAAGCGGCTCTCGGGGATACCGGGGCTCAACTCCGGTACGAAGTAGGCGAAATCCTCCAGCGGCGGGTGGGACGCCGTCCCCGGGTAGTACCTGCTGACCTCCTTCGCGTCGCGCAGCCGGAAGTCACCGCCCAGGTTCAGCACGCGCTTGGCCCGGTCGGCGACCAGCGGCAGGTGCGCGGGCAGTGCGCCGGTGGGCAGGCAGCCGAAGGCGACATCGACGGTGTCGGTGTCCGCGAGCTCGGCCAGCGGCCGGAACGTGAGACCGGACGCCTTGGGGTGGTTGCGCAGCCAGGGGTGGCTGCTGCCGACGGTGGTGCCCGCGGCGCGCTCCGCCGAGAGGAACGCGAGTTCCACCCGCGGGTGCTCCAGGAGAAGCCTGATCACCTCGCCGCCGGTGTAGCCGCTGGCGCCGAGGACGGCGACGCGGAGCTTCTCGTGCGCTGCCTCAGCCAAGGCGGGCCGCCTTGTCGTAGGGGCGACTGTAGTCGCGGGTCTCGACGAGCTTGCGAATGGCGTCCGGACGGCGGGCGACCTTACGGAAGGCGTCGGCGTACCGGAGGATGCGCTCGTACTCCACCGGGGACCGCAGCTCACGGCAGAGGACGAGGGTGCTGTCCAGCATGCCGAGGGTGACCGGGAAGTCCTCGGGCCGGTGGTCGCGCACGGCACCGGGGTTGAGGGTGAACGGGTAGCCGTTGCCGAAGCCGTCCCGGTGCTGGAACGGCAGGTGGCACGGAATCGGGGTGTTCTGCCACTCGCGGGCCGGGACGCCCTCGGCGACCAGGAGTTCGTGCACGGCCTCCTTGACCGCGAACACCGGGATGTCGCCCAGGCCCACGGCCTCGGGGTGCAGGGTGGTGCGGTACATGTTGTAGGCGTGGACGTGCCCGCTGGGGACGTGCGGCGGGGTGAACAGGCCGGTCTCGCCGAGGACTTCGCCGAGCAGCGCGGCGTTGCGTGCCCGGATCTCGTCGTAGTACGGCAGCCGCTTGAGCTGGCTGGCGCCGAAGGCCGCCGCGACCCACGACATGCCGTAGTCGATGCCGTGCCGCTCCAGGTAGGCCAGCGCCCGGTCGTAGCGCTCCTCGGTGGCGAAGAACGCGATGCCGCCCTCGCCGCCGAGCGGGAAGTTCTTGTCGGCCATCAGGCTCTGGCCGGCGGCGTCCCCGATGGAGCCGGCCACCTGCTCGCCGACCTTCGCGGAGTGGGCGTGCGAGGCGTCCTCGACGAGGGCGATGCCGTGCCGGTCGGCGAGGGTGCGCAGAGCCGACACATCGGCGGGCAGGCCGTGCACGTGCACCGGCATCAGCGCGCGGGTGCGGTCGGTGACCGCGGCGGCCGCGGCCTTGGGGTCCATGCAGTAGGTGACCGGGTCGATGTCGACGAACACCGGGACCGCGTGCGCGGCGACGACGGCCTGCGCGGTCGCGATGAAGGTGAACGCCGGCACGATGACCTCGTCGCCGGGCTGCACACCGGCGCCCACGAGGGCCATGTGCAGGCTGGAGGTGCCACTGGCCGTGGGCAGCGCGTGCGCCGCACCGACGTAGGAGCGGTACGCCTCGGCGAAGTCGGCGACGACCTTTTCGGGAGCCTGACGCTGGGCGAGCATCAGGTTGAAGACGTCTTCCTTGGTGATGACCGGGAAGAGGGTCCGGCGCGACGCCTTGGGAATCAGGGCCTCGCCGCCGAGGGCGGCGAGTTCGGAGGTGAGTTCGGCGGGGTCGGGCAGGGGCAGCGGGGCTGCCGGGAAATCAGTGATCATGAGCGTGCTCCGGTGGGAGTGGCGGGACGTGCCGCCTGGGTCAGGGCCATCCGCACGCAGGCGGCCACGAGGGGGCTGAGCCGGTAGTTGAACTGGACCCCGGGCACCAGCGAGGCGTCGGCCTCCTCCTGCGTCCACATCGTCCGCAGGTCGTAGGCGCCGAAGATCTTCAGTCGCTCGGCACGGGCCCAGACCCTGTCGTCGTCGGTGAGGACGGCGGCGGCCGGCCCGAAGCCGAGCCCGGTGAGGTCCACGACCAGGGCGGGGGCGGTGGACTCCCGGGTCAGCTCGCCCAGCTGGTCGGCGTTCGCGGAGTCCAGCGACACGTAGTCGTACGCGGCCGGCCCCGGGTCCCCGGCAGTGACGCCGAGCCAGCTGAGGAAGCGGCCGAGGGCCGCGTCCGGCTCGGGGACGGCGGCGGTGTCGCCGTGCCCGATGCCCTGGCCGGCGAGCGCCGCGTGGACCGCGGCGGTACGGCTGTTGACGAGCACGGCCCGTGCGCGTCCGGTCTGCTTGGTCAGCAGTCGTTCCAGTCCGGGCAGTTCCCGGTCGCTCTTCTCGATGCTCATGACCACGCCAGTGGTGAGGACGCGGGCGAGCACCGTAGCGGTGTCGAACAGTTCCATGGGTTTCTCCGTGTCACACGGCCGAGGCCGTGAGGGTCTCCGCGACGTAGGCGGCGAGGTGGCCGGCCACGTTCACTCCGTGCTGGGCGGAGGAACGGGCGAATTCGGGATTGGCGTTCACTTCGAGCACGAGCAGCCCGCCCGTGGACCGGTCCTCGACCAGGTCCACCCCGTAGAAGCCGGGGCCGAGGGCGTCGACGACCTGGCCGCAGAGCTTCTCCATCTCCACGGTGACCTCGACGCGACGGACCTCGGCGCCCAGGTGGGTGTTGGTGCGCCAGTCGTCCGACACCCGCTGGATGGCCACCACCGGGGTCCGCCCGACGACCACCACCCGCAGATCGTGGCCGGGCTTGTCGACGTACTCCTGCACGACGACGGGGAACTGCTTTCCCATGGCATCGGTGGACTCGCGGCCCGCGGCCCACGCCTCCACACAGTCGAGGTGGGTCATCTTGCTGACACCCCGCCCCCAGGAACCGCTGACCGGCTTGACCACGGCGGGCATGCCCATGTCGGCGACGGTCTTGCGGACCTGGTCGAGGCTGAAGGCGTGCCGGGTGTCGGGGTGCGGAATTCCGTGCCGCGCGAAGAGCAGCGACTGCAGCCCCTTGTCGTTGCACGTCTCAATGGCCGCCGCGCGGTTGAGGGTGGGGACTCCGGCGTGTTCCAGGCGGCGGGAGACGCTGATCGCGTCCCGGTGGGAGAGGTTCCTGATCAGGGCGAGAGCGGGCGGGCCGGGGTGGCCCGCCACGATCTCGGCCAGATCCTCCATGAGCAGCGGTCGCGCCGTCAGACCCTGGTCACGCAGTGCGCCGAGGAGCAGCTTCTCCTCCGGGCGCAGCATCGTGACCGAGAGCAGGACCTGGTCGGAGGTTGTCACTCGCCCCAGTCCTCTTCCACCTCGGGGGCGAGGTCCAGGCGTATGCCCGTCGCGGACTTCTCGACGACCTCGTGCTCCTGGCCGCAGGCCCCGCACTCGGTGATCTCACCCTTTTCCCAGTCGTCGCGCACCTCGAATTCGGTGTCGCATACGAGACAGCTGGCGACAGTGGTCGCAAGTGCCATTTCCCTGACTCCCTTGTGTCGAATTGCGTCGCAGGAATTGCCGGCGTCGTGGATTGCGCAGGAATTTCGTTCCGAGCGCATTCCGGGGCCGCCGCCTCCGGCACCGGTGGATGCCTCGCGATGCATGGAAGAACGCCACTTCCGGTGGCTGCGAGAAGCCTGCCGGGCGGCGATACCGCTCACCTACCGGTCCGATACCGCTCGCTGCGGCAGCCGCCCGAAGCTGTCCTGTGGGTGTTTGGCCTGGTATCTTCCAGGCAGCACAAGGGGGGTGCACAGTGACGGGCGCGGAAAATCGCGGGCTGCGGTTCAACGTTCTTGGATCTCTGGAATGCCTGGCTGACGGGCATCGGATCAAGCTCGGCGGGCCGCTTCAGGAGCGCATTCTGACGTACCTGCTCCTGGAGTCCGGACGGACGGTGTCCATCGAGCGCCTCATCGAGACGGCCTGGGGAGAAGCCGCACCCGATACCGCCAAGCAGCAGGTGCGCAAAGCCGTTGCCGACCTCCGGCGGCGCATCCCCGAGGGGCCGGCGCTGATCGTGACCGAGGACGCCGGCTACCGGGTGTCCGTGCAGCCGCTCCAGGTCGACCTGCACCTCTTCTCGCACCATGTCCAGAGGGCCGCTTCCGACCGCTCGGAGGGCGAACTCGGCGCGGCGGCGGGGGAGTTGCGGAAGGCGCTCGCGAGGTGGCGTGGCCCGGTGCTGAACGGGACGGGCGGACCGGTCCTCGACGCTGCGTCGACCGTGCTGGAGGAACGGCGCCTGGCAGCGGTGGAGGAGCTGTTCGCGCTCCGACTCCAGCTGGGCGAGGACAGTGACCTCGTCAGCGAATTACGCGAGTACGTCGCCGCCTACCCGCTGCGCGAGGGCCTGCGCGGCCAGCTGATGCTCGCTCTGTACCGCACCGGACGGCAGGCCGAGGCGCTCCACGAGTACGCCGCCGTACGGGACTTACTGGCGGACGAGCTCGGGATCAGTCCCTGCCCGGATCTGGCCGGCCTGTTCGAGAAGATCCTCCGGGCCAGCCCGGAGCTGGACACGCCCTCACCGGCGCCCGCGGCTCCTGCCCTCCGGCCGGCCGACGCGGCGCGGGCCACCGAGAGCGCCCCGTGCACCCTGCCGTACGAACTACCGGACTTCACCGGCCGGCACCTGGAACTCAGGGACCTGCTCGACCGGGGACAGGCGGGCGAGGGGGTGCGGATCGTCGCCGTCGACGGGATGGGCGGCGCGGGCAAGACCACCCTGATCGTGCGTGCGGCCCACCGCCTGGCCGCCGCGTATCCGGACGGGCAGCTCTACATCGACCTGCGCGGCTTCACCCCGGGGGAACACCCCCTGGTACCCGAGGAGGCGACGCGCATACTGCTGCGCGCCCTGGGGACCCCCGCCAGCGCCGTCCCCGACGACACCGAGAGCCGGCTCGCCATGTGGCAGGCCGCCTCGGCCTCGCGGAGACTGCTCCTCGTCCTCGACAACGCGGCCGAAGCCGCCCAGATACGCCCGCTGCTGCCCGTCACGTCCGAGTGCCTGGTCCTCGTGGCCAGCCGCTGCCGGCTGCTCGACCTCGACGGGGCCCACTGGATATCGGTGGGCACCCTGCCGCCGCAGGACAGCGCGGCGCTGCTCACCCGGACGCTCGGCGAGGAACGCGTGGCCGCCGACCCCGAGGCCGCGAAGTCACTGGCCACCCTCTGCGGGCATCTGCCGCTCGCCCTGCGCATCGCCACGGCCAGGCTCCACAACCGCCCCCGCTGGACGCTGCAGTACTTCGTCGACCGGCTCCGCGAGGAGGACGCCCTGCTCACGGAGCTGCGCTCCACCGAACGCAGCGTCGCCACCACCATCCAGCTCTCCTACGAGGCCCTGGGCGAGGAGCACCGCCGGGCGTTCATGCTCCTCGGCGTGCACCCCGGGCCGAACTTCGACCCTCACGCGGCCGCGGCCCTCACGGACATGACGCCCAAGGACGCCGAGCAGATGCTGGAGGACCTGCTCGACTCGCAACTGCTGCAGCAGCACGAGGCGGGGCGGTACTCCTTCCACGACCTCATCCGCAGCTTCGCCCGCAGCCTCTGGGACGACTCCGTGCGGCACGAGAAGGACACCGCGGTCGGCCGGCTGATGAACTACTACCTGGGCGCCACCAACGAGGCGTGCCGGATTCTGTTCCCCGGCCTGCGCCAGTACGCGTCCGCTCCCACCGGCAACGCGCCGGGGCTGCCCGCGCTGCGCAACGCACAGACCGCCCGCCGGTGGTACGAGCGGGAGAGCAGGGCCCTGCAGGCCACCGTCCGGCTGGGGCAGCGGCACGACTTCCACCGGCTGGCCAGCTACCTGGCCAGGAACACGGTGCTCCACCTGCACGCGCAGGGAGCCATCCGGGACTTCCGGGAGCTGGCGGAGGTCGCGGTGGCCGCGGCCCGCCGGGCGGCCGACACCCAGGCGCTGTGTCTGAGCCTGGCCAACCTGGCCTCGGCCCACCAGATACTCGGCGAGTTCCGGCTGGCGGCGGAGGCGGCGGAGGAGGGCCTGCGGGTGGCCCGGTCGCACGGGGACCCCGTCAGCGAGGCGGCCTTCCTGGACCTGCTCGGCTGGGCACGCATCGTGCTGGGCGGCCTTTCCGAGGGGTACGACCTCCTGCTCCAGGGCATCGGGCTGCACCGCGAGTTCGGAACCCCCAGACGGGAGTCCATCGCCCTGTGCAATCTCAGCACCCTGCACCTGTGGCACGGCCGGACCACGGAAGCGGTCTCCGCCGCCGAACGGGCCGTCATGCTGTGCCGGGAGGTCGGGGAGCAGGAGCACGAGGTGGCCGCCCTCAACGACCTGGTCATCGCGCACCTGGGCGGAGGCGACGACGCGGCGGCCCAGCGGTACCTCGACCGGGCCCTGGCACTGGGCGAGGAGTCCGCGATGCCCAGGAACCGGGCCATGTCCCTGGCGCTGCGGGCCGTTCTCCACCAGCGGAGCGGTCAGAACGACGAGGTGATGACGTACATCGATCAGGCACTCGCGCTCGTCGGCCCGCTGGGCACGGTGACCTGGCAGTGCGAGGTCGAGAACATCGCGGGACTGGTCCACCAGCGCGGAGGGGGCCACGAGAAGGCGCTCGGCCTGCACCGGAGTGCCCATCAGAGGGCACTGAGCATCGGATACCGCATGGGCATGGCGTACGGACTGCACGGCATGGCGAAGGCCGAGAAGTCGCTGGGACGGCACGAGGTCTCCCGGGAGCACCTGCGCAGCGCCGAGGAACTCTTCGCCGCCATGAACATCCCCCGGGCCGCCCTGCGTTCGCCCGACCGCGCGCCTGTGTGCTGCACGCTTGGCTCCTTCTGCTGCAGCACACAGGCGTAGGGCACGGGCCGGCGGCCCGGCCCCCCTTACTGGTGGCCGGAACCCGGCCCCTCGTTGGTGGCCAGAATCTGCACACCTCTCCCGGCCCCGTCGGCCTCGGAGTGGTGCACCACCGCTCCGGTCCCGAAGACGACGGCCAGGGCGACAATCCCGATCAGGCCGGTCAGTTTGGTGCGCATGTTTCCCCCTTGATGTGCATGATCCTCCCGAACGGAACAGATCGTCGCGGAACAACAGTCCGTTTCTGTTCCGTCCGGATACCGCCGCCGCCGGAGCTACCCGGAGGGCGCGGTACCGGTCATGCTCATCTCGCGCGCCAGGGCCACCGTCAGGGCACGGAAGGCGCGCACTTCCGGGTGGGGGTCGGTGGTGCGGGTGGCCAGGACGCTGTGCGCACGAGGGGCGTCCAGCACCGGTACGTACCGGGTGCCGGGCCAGGGGTAGTAGCGCGCGAAGGAGGCGAGTCCGGAGCCGGCGCCACGGCCCGCCGCCACGCTGGTGAGGATGTCCTGAGGGGTGAGGGCGCAGTCGGGTGCGCGGTGTCCGCCGGACTCGAAGTACAGGTAGTCGGTGAAGTCGCGCGGTGTGTGCCGGGGGAGCCGCAGATAGGGCAGGTCGATGACGTCGGCCAGGTGGACACCGGTCCCGGCGGCGTCCGCGAGGGGAGAACGGGCCGGGACCGCCACGATCCGCTGTTCGGAGGTGAGGATGTCCACCTCCAGGCCCTCGGCTTCGAAGGCGGGACGGACGAAGGCCACGTCCACGCGGTCCTCGCGCAGCGCGCTGAGGTGTTCGGTGAAGTTCAACTGGATGAGTTCCAGCGGCACTTCGGGACGGGCGCGGCGGAAGGCGCTGACGGCGGCCGGGGTGACCTCGGCCGAGCCGTGACCCATGACGCCCACCCGTAGGACGCGGGCGGCCGCCGGCGGAGCGAGGGCGGCCCCGGTCACGTCCTCGACGGCCGCGTTCGCCGCGGCGAGCAGGGCGCGGGCGTGGGAGGCCAGCCTGCGCCCGGCGACGGTCGGGACGACGGGGCGGTTGCCGCGGTCCAGCAGCCGGGTACCGAACTCCCGCTCCAGCTGCTGTACATGCAGGGTGACGGCGGCCGGCGACAGGAAGAGCCGGGCGGCCGCCCGTCCGTAGTGTTCCTCCTCGACCACCGCCAGAAAGGAGGACAGCTTCCGCAGATCCATACGGGCCACGGTACGACCGCTCTGCGCCCGGCCACGAGGGCGTTCAGGATTCCTGAACGGGGGCGGCGCCGGGACCCGCCCGGCCCGTACAACGGTCGGCATGAGCAAGCACGCCGCCCCGGCCACGCCACCCGCAGCGTCCACCCCCACCCCGCCGACGGGCCCGGGCACACCCGCGCCCGCTCCCCGGTACTGGCTGAGCGCGGGCTGGGTGATGACGGCCTCCGGCTGGAGCGCCAACCAGTTCTCCGCACTGCTGGGTTCCTACCGCAGCGAGCTGGGCCTGACCACGGCCACCACCACCGCTCTGTTCGGCATCTACGTGCTGGGACTCATCCCCGGCCTGCTGCTGGGCGGCCCGCTCGCCGACCGGCGGGGCCGCCGCCCCCTCGTCCTTCTCGCGTTGGGCACGTCGGCGCTGGCCACCTGTCTGCTGATGCTCGGCCCCGCCGCCTCCGCCTTCCTGTGGCCCGGACGCTTCCTCACCGGGATCGGTGCGGGTGCCCTGCTCTCGGCGGGCGGCGCGTGGATCAAGGAGCTGTCCTCGGCCCCGTACGGCACCGCCCCCAACCCGGGGGTGGCGGCCCGTCGTTCCGGCCTGTTCCTGTCCGCCGGCTTCGCGACCGGCGGCCCGGCCGCTTCCCTCCTCGCGCAGTGGGCGCCGTACCCCCTGGTCACCGCCTATGTCCCGCACCTGGTCCTCTCCGCCGCCGCCGCGCTCTGCGCCGCCCGCGCCCCGGAGACCTCACCGGCCCGGCCCGGCAGGGAACCGGCGGCTCCCGCGCCCGGTGCACAGTGGGAACAGCGCGCCGCGGCGGCCGAGTTCCGCCGGCTGGTCGCCCCCGTGGCGCCGTGGGTGTTCATCGCCCCGGCGGTGGCCTTCGCCACGCTGCCCGGTCTGGTCGACGCCGACCTGGCGGGCCTGCAGACCGTCTACGCCGGTGTGATCACCGCCGTCACCCCTGGCGCCGGCATCCTGGTGGCGCCCTTCGCACGGGCGCTGGCCGCCCGGCACCGCATCGCCACCGGCGTCATCGGACTGGCCGCCGTCGCCCTCGGCATGCTGATCGCCGCGCTCGCCGCGGCGCAGGCCCAGCCCCTGGTCGCCCTGGTCGCGTCGACGGTGCTCGGTGCAGGCTACGGCCTGTGTGTCGCCTACGGCCTCACCGAGGTCGCCGCCCTCGCGCCCGCACACCGGCTGGCGCGGCTGACCTCCTCCTTCTGGGCGCTGGCATACCTGGGCTTCCTCGCCCCCTACGTGATCACCCTGTGCACCGGGCTCTTCGCACCGCCCACGCTCCTCATCGGTGCCGCTGTGCTGGCCGTCATCACGCTCGTGGTCGTCGCCTGCCGCGGCACCCGCGAGGCGCAGGGGGGCTGATCCGGAACCTGCCGACGGGGCAGTGGGGGTGGAGGTCAGGGCGCCATGGCCCCGTCGCTAGCCGCGCCACGACGCGGTGTAGCTGTCGATCTCGGCGGTCAGCCGGGCCTTGGCGGCGCCGTCCATGAAGGACGCGGCGACGGCGTTCCTGGCGAGGCCGGCCAGGCCGTGGGTGTCCAGCCCCAGCAGCCGGGCGGCGACGGCGTATTCGGTGTTGAGGTCCGTGCCGAACATCGGCGGGTCGTCGCTGTTGATGGTGACCGGCACGCCTGCCGCGACCATCTCCTTGAGCGGGTGCTCCTCCAGGGTGCGCACCGCGCGGGTGGCGATGTTGGAGGTGGGGCAGACCTCCAGCGGGATGCGGTGCTCGGCGAGGTGGGCCAGCAGCCGGGGGTCCTGGGTGGCGCTGGTGCCATGGCCGATGCGCTCGGCGCCCAGGTCGTTGAGGGCGTCCCAGATCGTGCCGGGGCCGGTGGTCTCCCCGGCGTGCGGGACGGAGTGCAGACCGGCCGCGCGGGCGCGGTCGAAGTACGGCTTGAACTGCGGGCGCGGCACCCCGATCTCCGGGCCGCCCAGACCGAACGAGACCAGGCCCTCGGGCTGCAGGTCACAGGCGATCCTGGCGGTCTCCTCCGCGGCCTCCAGCCCCGCCTCACCGGGGATGTCGAAGCACCAGCGCAGCACCACGCCCAGCTCCGCCTCCGCCGCCTTGCGGGCGTCCTCGATGGCCTCGACGAACGCGCCGTCGGGGATACCGCGGCGGGTCGAGCTGAACGGGGTGAGGGTCAGCTCGGCGTAGCGGATCTGCTGCCGTGCCATGTCCCGGGCGACCTCGTACGTCAGCAGCCGGACGTCCTCGGCGTCGCGGATCAGGTCCACGACGGAGAGATAGACCTGGATGAAGTGCGCGAAGTCCCGGAAGGTGAAGTAGTCGGCCAGGGCTTCGGGGTCGGTGGGGACGGCGGAGTCGGGGTGCCGCGCCGCCAGCTCGGCGACGATACGGGGCGAGGCCGATCCGACGTGGTGGACGTGCAGCTCCGCCTTGGGCAGGCCCGCGATGAAGGCATCGAGATCGGACAACGGTTCCTCCTGGTCAAAGGGGCGCAGGGTGCGCGGAACGGCCCGGCCATGCTATGCGGCGCCCGGAGGGGGGTGGGGGCGCGGGGTCGTGGGGCGTGGAGCCGGGGAGTCGGGCCGGCCGCCGGGCCGATGTGGGGCTGGAGCGACGGTGCGGCCGGTCCCTCGCCGAGGGGGCGTCAGGTGCCGGAGCGGGTGCCCGCCGGGGTACGGGCGTCGACGTCCGGTGGGGCCTGCTCCGGGCCGGTGTCCGGTGGGGCCTGTTCCGGGCCGGTGAGTGGCGGGTCCTGTTCCGGGCCGGTGTCCGGTGGAGCCTGTTCCGGGCCGGTGTGCGGACTCGCGGCCGTCGGGCCGGGGGACCGTTGGCCGGGCCGGAGGGTGGTCATGGCCCGCAGGCCGCGGGCGAGCCAGATGCCCAGGACACCGGCCAGCACCAGCGCCTCCCGGGCCGGCCGGCCCAGGGCGAACCCGAACCCCAGGCCGGCGGGCCCGCGCGCGTGCGCGTCCGCGGCGGGACCGGAGCCGGGGGCTACCGGGCCGGGGCTAGTGCACCAGCTCCGCGCCGCCCGCCTCCCGCAGCCGCTGGCGGGCCGCCATCAGCGCGAAGCCCAGCAGATTCAGGCCCCGCCAGCGCGCCGGGTCGTCGGCCCGCTCGTCGTCGGCGGCGAGGCCGATGCCCCATATCCGGTCCAGCGGGCTGGCCTCGACCAGCACCCGGGAGCCCGTGCCGAGCAGGTACTCCCGCAGTGCGGCGTCCTGGCCGAACTTCTGGACGCTGCCCTCGACGACCAGGCCGAAGCGGTGCCGCCGCCAGGCATCCTCGTCGAAGCCGCGGACCCGGCGCCCGGCGTCCTTGGCCTGCTTGGGGTGGCCCGCAGCGAGCGCCCGCCGCTCCGCCTCCGCATCGTCGAACAGCCGGGCCTTGCCGGCCATCATCCAGTGCTCGGCGGTGGCGTACCGGACCCCGTCGACCGTGAAGGGGGCGGGCCACCACTGGCTGAAGCAGCTCGCGCCGAGGCTGCCGCCCCGCCGTGGAGCGTGGCCCCAGAAGTGGACGTACTTGACGCGCTTCCCGGTGGCCGCCGCCCGCCGCAGCTCCTCGACCGAGCGCGGACCGTCCGCGGCGCTGTCGGCCGCGTCCCCCGTGGTGATCCCCGTGCTGTCGTGCATCATGCCGGGATTCTGTCAGCGGGCACTGACAACGTGTCGGGGTCCATGCGGAGGAAAACGCGTAATCCGTCGCGTAACCAAAAGGCAACAACGGAATCCCTTGTTGAGGCTCCTCTCCTCTGCCAAGATCAGCCATCGATTCCGGAAATAGCTACGCCCGACAGAGCCGCCGAGCGGCCCCGGCGCCCCGGCGGAGGAGAGCACCATGGATCACCGATTCGATGTCACCGAGCGGTTCGCCGAGGGCGCGCAATTCATCGCGGGGAGTCTCCGCTCCGGCAGCTCCGGCCGTACCCAGGACGTCGTGGACCCGGCGACCGGCGCGACCGTGTACTCCTACGAACTCGCGGGGACCGCGGACGTCGACGCGGCCGTGGAGGCCGCCCGGCAGGCGTTCCCCGAGTGGGGCGGCGCCACCCCGGGGGAGCGCTCCGACACCCTGCACCGCTTCGCCGCCGCGCTCACCGAGGACGCCGCCGACCTCGCCCACGCGGAGACGCTGAACTGCGGAAAGCCGATCAAGCTCAGCGAGGAGTTCGACGTACCGGGCTCGATCGACAACGCCGCCTTCTTCGCGGGCGCCGCCCGCCACCTGGAGGGCAAGGCGGCCGGCGAGTACAGCGCCGACCACACCTCCGTCATCCGCCGCGAGCCGATCGGCGTGGTCGGCTCCATCGCGCCGTGGAACTACCCGCTGCAGATGGCCGCCTGGAAGGTGCTGCCGGCCATCGCCGCGGGCAACACCATCGTCCTCAAGCCGGCCGAGATCACCCCGTTCACCTCGCTGCTGTTCGCCCAGGCCGCCCAGCGCGCCGGCCTGCCCGACGGAGTGCTGAACATCGTCTCCGGGGCGGGCCGGGACGCCGGTGAGCGCCTGGTCGGCCACCCCTCCGTCGCGATGACCTCGTTCACCGGCTCGACCGCGGTCGGCAAGCGGGTCGCCGAGATCGCCACCGGCACGGTCAAGCGGCTGCACCTCGAACTCGGCGGCAAGGCCCCGTTCGTCGTCTTCGACGACGCCGACCTGGAGGCCGCCGTCCACGGCGCGGTCGCCGGCTCGCTGATCAACACCGGCCAGGACTGCACCGCCGCCACCCGCGCCTACGTCCAGCGCCCGCTCTACGACGCGTTCGTCAGCGGCGTCGCCGACCTGATGGCGACCGTACGGCTCGGCGACCCCTTCGACCCGTCCACCGACCTGGGCCCGCTGATCTCGCACACCCAGCGCGACCGGGTGGCCGGCT
This sequence comes from Streptomyces sp. NPDC001219, assembly GCF_053597915.1. Taxonomy (NCBI): domain Bacteria; kingdom Bacillati; phylum Actinomycetota; class Actinomycetes; order Kitasatosporales; family Streptomycetaceae; genus Streptomyces; species Streptomyces sp. NPDC001219. The sequence goes on from NZ_JBSFJF010000034.1 coordinate 64,106, forward strand.
TCGTCGACCGGGCGCGCGGCTACGCCACGGTCGTCACCGGCGGCGAGGCGCCCGGCGGCGCGCTCGCCAAGGGCGCCTACTACCGGCCGACGCTGATCGCCGGTGCCGCGCAGGACAGCGAGGTCGTGCAGTCCGAGATCTTCGGCCCGGTGCTGGTCGTGCTGCCCTTCGACAGCGACGACGAGGGCATCGCGCTGGCCAACGACACCCCCTACGGGCTCGCTGCCTCCGCCTGGAGCCGGGACGTCTACCGCACCGGCCGCGCCACCCGTGAGATCAACGCGGGCTGTGTCTGGGTCAACGACCACATCCCGATCCTCAGCGAGATGCCGCACGGCGGCGCCAAGGCGTCCGGCTACGGCAAGGACATGTCGGCCTACTCCTTCGAGGAGTACACCCAGGTCAAGCACGTCATGTACGACAACACCGGCGTCGCGCGCAAGGACTGGCACCGCACGGTCTTCGGGGACCGCCCCTAAGGGACGCCCCGCCGGCACCACCGAGCCCCCCACCGGCCCCACCCGCGGGCCCCCACCCCGCGGCCGGGCCGCGCGGCATCGTCACCACCGGCCGAGCGCCGGGCTCACCCCCTGAAAGGGCACCGCGCATGGAGCACCACGAGCAGCCCGAACCCCTGTCCCCGGTCGAACTCGCCGCCATGCGCCGCAGCCTGACCGACGGCCGGCTCGCCATGACCCGCCGCTCCCTGCTGCGCGCGGGCGCCGCCACGGCGGCCACGGTCGGCGGCCTCGGTTCCCTCGCGGCCTGCGGCATCCCGCCCGCCGGCCGTACGGACGCCGGCCGTTCCACGGACCACTCCAGGGCGGAGAAGCGGATCAACTTCTCCAACTGGACCGAGTACATGGACGTCAGCGACGACGGCAAGCACCGGCCCACCCTGGAGCACTTCACCGAGCGCACCGGTATCGCGGTCAAGTACACCGAGGACATCAACGACAACGACGAGTTCTTCGGCAAGATCCAGGCGCAGTTGGCGGCCGGCCAGGACACCGGCCGCGACCTGATCGTGCTCACCGACTGGATGTGCGCACGGATGATCTCCCTCGGCTGGATCGAGTCGCTGGACCCGGCCAACCTGCCGCACGCCTACGCCAACCTCTCCCCGCAGTTCCGCGGCCCCGCCTGGGACCCGGGCCGCGCGCACTCCTACCCCTGGCAGGGCATCCCGGCGATCATCGCGTACAACAAGAAGGCCACCGGCGGCCGCACGGTCGACTCGGTCAGCCAGCTGCTGGAGGACCCGAAGCTCAAGGGCCGGGTCGGCTTCCTCTCCGAGATGCGCGACAGCGTCGGACTGACCCTCCTGGACATGGGCAAGCGGCCCGAGGACTGCACCGCGGACGACTTCGACGCGGCCATCGCCCGTATCCAGAAGGGCGTGGACTCCAAGCAGATCCGCCGCTTCACCGGCAACGACTACACCACCGACCTGGACAAGGGCGACCTCGCCGCCTGCGTGGCCTGGGCGGGCGACGTCGTCCAGCTCCAGAACGACAACCCGGACATCGCCTTCGCCGTCCCCAAGGCCGGCTACATGACCTCCAGCGACAACCTGATGGTCCCGAACAAGGCGCGCCACAAGCAGAACGCCGAACGGCTCATCGACTACTTCTACGAGCCGAAGGTGGCGGCGAAGATCGCGGCGTACATCAACTACGTCTGCCCCGTGGAGGGCGTACGCGAGGAACTCGCCAAGATCGACAAGAAGGCGGCCGACAACCCGCTGATCATCCCCGACAAGGAGATGGCCGAGAGGTCCCACTCCTTCCGCGCGCTGTCCGCCAAGGAGAACAAGGCGTTCACCCAGAAGTTCTCCGACCTCACCGGCGCCTGAACCCCACTCCCCGGGCCCGCCCGAGCCGCTTCGCCCTCCGACCCACGGGACGACCGACATGACCCACACCGCGACCCCCCAGAGCAGCGGCGGCGACGTCCGCCTCCAAGGGATCAGCAAGACCTACGGCTCCTTCACCGCCGTCCATCCGCTCGACCTGACGGTCCCCGCGGGCTCCTTCTTCGCGCTCCTGGGCGCCTCGGGCTGCGGCAAGACCACCACCCTGCGCATGATCGCCGGGCTGGAGGAGCCCACCACCGGCACCGTCGAGCTGTCCGGCCGGGACGTCACCGTACTGCCGTCCTACAAGCGCCAGGTCAACACCGTCTTCCAGAACTACGCGCTCTTCCCGCACCTGGACATCTACGAGAACGTCGCCTTCGGCCTGCGCCGCCGCGGCATCAAGTCCGTCAAGAAGCAGGTCGAGGAGATGCTCGACCTGGTCCAGCTCGGGCCGATGGCGCGCCGCAAGCCGCAGCAGCTCTCCGGCGGCCAGCAGCAGCGCGTCGCGGTCGCCCGCGCGCTGATCAACCACCCCCAGGTGCTGCTGCTCGACGAGCCGCTCGGCGCCCTCGACCTCAAGCTGCGCCGCCAGATGCAGCTGGAACTCAAGCGCATCCAGACCGAGGTCGGCATCACCTTCGTGCATGTCACCCACGACCAGGAGGAGGCCATGACGATGGCCGACACCGTGGCCGTGATGAACGGCGGCCGGGTCGAACAGCTCGGTGCCCCCGCCGACCTCTACGAGAACCCCGCCTCCACCTTCGTCGCCAACTTCCTGGGCACCTCCAACCTCATCGAGGCCGAGGTCGTCGAGACCGGCGGCGAGGAACTGCTGCTCAAGGCCGTGGACACGACGCTGCGGCTGCCCGCCGCCCGATGTCGCGCCGCGGCCCGCAAGGGCGAGAAGGTGCTGGCCGGGATACGGCCCGAGAAGGTCTCCCTGACGCACGGCGACGACGCCGACGCGGTCGCCGACGGCCGCAACCGGCTGTCCGGCCGCATCAAGGACGCCGGCTTCATCGGCGTCTCCACCCAGTACGTCGTCGAGGTGCCCGGCCTGGGCGAACTCGCCGTCTACGAGCAGAACGTCGAGCGCGACGGGCGCCTGGTACCCGGCGCCGACATCGTCCTGCACTGGAGCCCGGCGCACACCTTCGGACTGGACGCCGCCCAGGACATCCAGGCCGGCGCGGACCTCGACGAGGAGGCCGCGTGACCACCACCGAGACGCCCGCGCCACCGGACGGAGCGGCCGGGGCCGCGCCCCTGGAGGTGCGCAGGACCCCCGCCCGCAAACGGCTCGTCCCCTACTGGCTGCTGCTGCCCGGCATCCTCTGGCTGATCGTCTTCTTCGCCGCCCCGCTCGTCTACCAGGCGTCGACCTCGGTCCAGACCGGCTCCCTCGAAGAGGGCTTCAAGGTCACCTGGCACTTCGCGACCTACTGGGACGCGCTCGGCGAGTACTGGCCGCAGTTCGTCCGCTCCGTCGCCTACGCCGCCACCGCCACCGTGCTCTGCCTGCTCCTGGGCTACCCGCTGGCCTACCTGATCGCCTTCAAGGCCGGCCGCTGGCGCAACCTGGTGATGATCCTGGTCATCGCCCCGTTCTTCACCAGCTTCCTGATCCGCACCCTCGCCTGGAAGACGATCCTCGCCGACGGCGGACCGGTCGTCGGCCTGCTGAACTCGCTGCACGTCCTGGACGTCACCAGCTGGCTGGGGCTCACCGAAGGACAGCGGGTGCTCGCCACCCCGCTCGCCGTGGTCTGCGGACTGACCTACAACTTCCTGCCGTTCATGGTGCTGCCGCTCTACACCTCGCTGGAGCGCATCGACCCGCGCCTCCACGAGGCCGCCGGCGACCTCTACGCCCGCCCGGTCACCACCTTCCGCCGGGTGACCTTCCCGCTGTCGATGCCCGGTGTCGTCGCCGGCACCCTGCTCACCTTCATCCCGGCCGCCGGTGACTACATCAACGCCGAACTGCTCGGCTCCACCGACCAGAAGATGATCGGCAACGTCATCCAGTCCCAGTTCCTGCGGGTCCTGGACTACCCGACCGCCGCCGCCCTGTCCTTCATCCTCATGGCGGCCATCCTCGCCATGGTCACGCTCTACATCCGCAAGTCCGGGACGGAGGACCTGGTCTGATGGCCGTCCACGAGACCACCGAGGCCACCGCGGCCCGCACCCCGAACCGTGGCCTGCGCTGGCTGCGCCGCAACATCATCACCCTCGCCGGCCTGTGCACGCTGGGCTATCTGATCCTGCCCAACCTCGTGGTGCTGGTCTTCTCGTTCAACAAGCCCAACGGCCGCTTCAACTACCAGTGGCAGCGCTTCTCCACGGACGCCTGGCGCGATCCGTGCGGCGTCGCCGACCTGTGCGGCTCGCTGGGCCTGAGCCTCCAGCTCGCGCTGTGGGCCACCGTCGGCGCGACCGCCCTGGGCACCATGATCGCGTTCGCGCTGGCCCGCTACCGCTTCCGGGCCAGGGCCGGCGTCAACACCCTGATCTTCCTGCCGATGGCGATGCCCGAGGTCGTCATGGCCGCCTCGCTGGCGACCCTCTTCCTCAACATGGGCATCCAGTTCGGCTTCTGGACGATCCTCATCGCGCACATCATGTTCTGCCTGAGTTTCGTCGTCACCGCCGTCAAGGCCCGGGTGATGAGCATGGACCCGCGGCTGGAACAGGCCGCCCAGGACCTCTACGCCTCACCCCTCCAGACCTTCCTGCGGGTGACGCTGCCGATCGCCGCCCCCGGCATCGCGTCCGGTGCGCTGCTGTCCTTCGCCCTGTCCTTCGACGACTTCATCATCACCAACTTCAACGCCGGCTCCACCGTGACCTTCCCCATGTTCGTCTGGGGCTCGGCGCAGCGGGGCACGCCCGTTCAGATCAACGTCATCGGCACGGCGATGTTCCTGGTCGCCGTGTTGTGTGTAGTCGTCGGCCAGCTGGCCGGGGCCCGCAAAAGGAGCAAGAGGAGCTGAGAACCATGGCACGAGCTGCCATGACCCCGTCCGCCGCGCACGCGCTCGCGGACGCCGAACCCACCCCCTTCTGGCTGGCCGACCCGGACCGGCCGGCCGCCCGGCCCGCCCTCGTCGGCGACGAGACCTGCGATCTGCTGGTCGTCGGCGGCGGCTACTCGGGCCTGTGGACCGCGCTGATCGCCAAGGAGCGCGACCCCGAACGCGATGTCGTCCTCGTCGAGGGCGCCGAGATCGGCTGGGCCGCCTCCGGACGCAACGGCGGCTTCTGCGCCGCCTCCCTCACCCACGGCCTCGGCAACGGCCTGGCCCGCTGGCCCGGTGAACTCGCCACCCTCGAACAGCTCGGCATCCGCAACCTCGACGCCATCGAGGAGGCCGTCGCCCGCTACGGCATCGACTGCGCCTTCGAGCGCACCGGCGAGATCGACATCGCCACCGAGCCCCACCAGATCGCCGAACTCAAGGAGTTCGCCGAGGACGCCGCCGGAATCGGCCTGGACCGGCACACCTTCCTCGACGAGGACGCGCTGCGCGCCGAGGTCGACTCACCGACCTTCCGTGCCGGACTGTGGGACCGCGACGGCGTCGCCATGCTCAACCCGGCCCGGCTCGCCTGGGGCCTGAAGCAGGCCTGCCTCGACCTCGGCGTCCGCATCTACGAGCGCACCCCCGCCACCGACCTGGCCTCCGACGGCGCGGGCACGGCCGTCCGCACCCCCTACGGCCGGGTCTTCGCCCGCCATGTCGCGCTCGGCACCAACGCCTTCCCGTCACTGGTCAAGCGGGTCCGCCCGTACATCGTCCCGGTCTACGACCACGCCCTGATGACCGAGCCGCTCTCGGAGGAGCAGCTCGCCGCCATCGGCTGGAAGAACCGCCAGGGCCTCTCGGACTCCAACAACCACTTCCACTACTTCCGCATCACCGCCGACAACCGCATCCTGTGGGGCGGCTACGACATCGTCTACCGCTACGGCGGCGGCGTCCGGGCCGAGTACGACCACCACCCGGCCACCTACGAGAAGCTCGCCCGGCACTTCTTCCGCTGCTTCCCCCAGCTGGAGGGGCTGCGCTTCACCCACTCCTGGGGCGGCGCCATCGACACCTGCTCCCGCTTCTCCGCGTTCTTCGGCACCGCCCACGCCGGCCGGGTCGCCTACGCCGCCGGCTACACCGGCCTCGGCGTGGGGTCCACCCGCTTCGGCGCCGAGGTGATGCTCGACCTGCTGTCCGGCGAGCGCACCGAGCGCACGGAGCTGGAGATGGTCCGCAGCAAGCCGCTGCCGTTCCCGCCCGAGCCGCTGCGCTGGGCCGGCATCGGGATCACCCAGTGGTCGATGACCCGGGCCGACAGCCGCGGCGGCCGCCGCAACCTGTGGCTGAAGGCCATGGACAAGGTGGGCCTGGGCTTCGACAGCTGACGCCCCGACCGCCGAGGTCCGGCGCCCCGGGGGCGGACGGCCGCGAGCCGCCCGCCCCCGTACGTCATCAGCGGCCCGGCGCCCGCGTGCCCGCCCACCGGTCGCACGCCGCCCACCACACCGCGAGCAGCACTCCGGCCAGACACCAGCTGCCGAGGACGTCCAGCGGCCAGTGATAGCCCCGGCGCACCAGACCGAGGCCGACGGCCCCGTTGAGCAGCGCCACCACGGCCACGACCACCGGCGCGAACAGCCGTCCCGCCCGCTGTCCCATACGGAGCACCAGCAGCGCGGCCACGCCGTAGGCCACCGCCGCCGTGGCGCCATGGCCCGACGGATAGAAGCCGTCGTGCGCACCGCCCGCCATCGGCGGCGGACCCGGCCGCGCCAGCCACAGCTTCAGCGGCACGACCAGCGCAGGTACCGCCGCCATCGCCAGACCGGCGGCGAGCGGCGGCAGCCACCAGCGCACCGGACCCTCCCCGCCGGACGCCCCACGGCACCTGGCACGCCACCCCCACCACCCGGCCCACACCATCACCACACACAACACCGGCAGCGCCACAGCCGTGTTACCGAGATCGGCGCAGAACTCGGCGAGCCCGGCGGGGAGATGACCGTCGGCGGCCAGCGCCCGGCCGAGCCGTTCGTCGAGGGAGCGCAGCGGACCGTGGGCCGCCACCTGCCGGCTGAGCGCGGCGAAGAGCAGCAGGCCGACGGAGCAGATCCACCACGGGGAGAAGCGCCGGGAGCTGTGCCCGGACGGGCCCACGGGGCCCGGGGAACCCGGAAAAGGGTTCGGCCGCCTCGGAACAGGGGGGGTGGTTCCGAGGCGGCCGGGCTGACCGGTGTCCCGCGCGCCCCGGGGGGTATGGGGCGGGCGGACATCCGATCGGTGAGGATTCCCGGAACCGGGGGTTCCGGAGTTGTGCGCGAGGGCACGGCCTGATCGGAGCCGGGGAAGCGCCGACCGGGCGTCGCCCGCAGTCCCCTGCGAGCGGGGTGTTTCTCTCATCTGCAGAAACCGTACGGCACGGGGAGCGCGCCCGACAGCCGCATCACTCGGCCGCCATGGCCCCCGCACATCTTCTTCACGCCATGTCTGCAGCTACGCGCGTCCATGCGGAAATGAGGGCAGAAAGCGGGACAGAACGGAGGCGGTGGGGAGGAGAAACGGATGCAGCCCGGCGGGCCCGGCCGGGAAACGGGGCACGGCCCGGGGCACGACATGAGCCGTGCCCCGGGCCGTGCCGGGGTCCCTCCCGCCCGGTGCGCCGTGCGGAGGTGTGGAGCGCGCCGCTCAGAGCGAGGCGAAGGCGCCCTCGAGGATGTCCAGGCCCTCGTTGAGCAGGTCCTCCCCGATGACCAGCGGCGGCAGGAAGCGCAGCACGTTGCCGTACGTGCCGGTCGTCAGGACGAGCAGGCCCTCCTGGTGGCAGGCCTTGGCCAGCGCGGCGGTGGCCTCCGGGTTGGGCTCCTTGGAACCGGACTTGACCAGCTCGATCGCGATCATCGCGCCGCGGCCGCGGACCTCGCCGACGATGTCGTACTTCTCGGCGATCGCGTTCAGCCGCGGCTTCATGATCTCGCCGATCCGGCGGGCCTTGGCGTTGAGGTCCTGCTCGCGCATGGTCTCGATCGAGCCCAGCGCCGCGGCGCAGGCCACCGGGTTGCCGCCGTAGGTGCCGCCCAGGCCGCCCGCGTGCGCCGCGTCCATGATCTCCGCGCGCCCGGTGACGGCCGCCAGCGGCAGACCGCCGGCGATGCCCTTCGCGGTCGTGATCAGGTCCGGCACGATGCCCTCGTCCTCACACGCGAACCACTGGCCCGTGCGGCAGAACCCGGACTGGATCTCGTCCGCGACGAAGACGATCCCGTTCTCCTTGGCGAAGTTCGCGATCGCCGGGAGGAAGCCCTTGGCCGGCTCGATGAAGCCGCCCTCACCGAGCACCGGCTCGATGATGATCGCCGCGACGTTCTCCGCGCCGATCTGCTTGGTGATCTGCGAGATGGCCTGCTCAGCGGCCTCCTGCGCACAGTTCTCCGGGCCGGTCAGCCAGCGGTAGGGGTAGGCCACCGGGACGCGGTAGACCTCGGGCGCGAACGGCCCGAAGCCCTGCTTGTACGGCATGTTCTTGGAGGTGAGCGCCATCGTCAGGTTCGTCCGGCCGTGGTAGCCGTGGTCGAAGACGACGACCGCCTGGCGCTTGGTGTGCACCCGGGCGATCTTGACGGCGTTCTCGACCGCCTCGGCGCCGGAGTTGAACAGCGCCGACTTCTTCGCGTGGTCGCCCGGCGTCAGCTCGGCCAGCTGCTCACAGACCTCGATGTACGGCTCGTACGGCGCCACCATGGCGCAGGTGTGGGTGAAGGCCTGGAGCTGTGCGGTGGCCCGGCGGACGACCGCCTCCGCGCTGTTGCCGACCGAGGTCACCGCGATGCCGGAGCCGAAGTCGATCAGGGAGTTCCCGTCCACGTCCTCCAGGACGCCGCCACCCGCGCGCTTCACGAACACGGGCAGCACGGCGCCGACGCCACCGGCCACCGTGGCCTGCTTACGGGCCCACAGCTCCTGCGACTTCGGGCCGGGGATCGCAGTGACGACGCGACGCTCCTGGGGGAGGGCCGGGCCTCCGGACAGTTCGGTCATGGCAGTCTCCTGGAGTGCGACGGGGGACGTACAAAGGTGTTGTTCTCGCAGGCTAGGGGCGGCCGGGCGGGTCTGGCATGTTCCGTTCGGGAGAAGTGCGCGTGTTGCGTTGTCCGCACCGGACATAGCGGCGCCCCACGGCCAGTAGATTGAACGACGGCCCGCCCGGCAACGGACGGCCACCAGCGCGGGCACGACAATGGCAACGCGGCCGGCCACCCCGTCCGCCGCACCACCACGCAGCAGGCCACGGCTCAAGGGGGACAAGGGCACCGGATGGACACCGAGGGCACGCACGACGCACGCAACACCCGCTCCGACCAGGTGCCGCGGCCGGCGGCTCCCCCGGACGTCCCGCCGCGGCCCAGTGCGCCGCCGCGCTCCGCCGCTCCGGCCGGCCGGGCCGTGGGGGCCGGTACCTCCGCCCGGCCCGGCGATGCTCCGCAGTCCCCGTTCATGGCCTGGCTGAGCGCTCCGCGCGTGCTGTCGGGGCCGGGGATCTGGGCCTTCGGACACAAGCCCCGGCCCAAGGAGGAGCCGCACGAGATCGGGGTGCCGCAGCTGATCGCCGGGGCGGTGATCTCGTTCCTGTGCGCGTGGCTGATCTGGTCGTTGCTGATGAACGACTACCTCGGCCCCTACTGGAAGTGGCCGCGCGAGGTGATGCTGCCCGACGCGTGGAAGACGGGCAACGCCAACGTCATCTCGTCCTTCGTCTACATGGCGCTCATCCTCGGCGCGATCGTCGTCGCCTTCGGCCGGGTGGGGCGATGGCCCACGCTGATCCGGCGCCTGCTCGCCCCGGCGGCGAACCGGATCTGGGACCGGCTTCCCGCGTGGCTGGCGCCCAAGGACCCCGCGTCGCTCCCCGGCGGACAGGTGATCGCGCGCGCGGCCGTGACCCTGCTGGCCGTGTGGCTTCTCTGGCAGTGGTGCATCGACAAGACCACTGACTCGTCCCTCCTGATGCTGCAGTTGGAGAATCTGACGCCGGTGTCGGGGCAGGCCGCGTCGTACTTCTACTACGCCACCAGCTTTTCGCTGATCGACCTCGGTGTGCTGGTGGCCGTCTTCAGCCGCTTCGCCTGCCTTCCGGAGCTGCGCCGCCGGTACGGTCCACCGAGCCGGCGTGCCGCGTCCGATGCGAGGAAGCCGGCGGACGGCACCGCACGGGTGTTGCCCGTGGACCAGGCCGAGTGGACCGCCCTGCGTACCGCCGGCGCTCCGGCGGCCGCCGACCGCTTGGCACACGAGGCCCGGTCCGGGCTCATGAACGACGTCGACCATGCGCGGATCAACCGTGCCTGGCAGTCCGTCCGTACACAGCCGGGCCGCCTGCAGGCCTTCGTCGACAGCGTGCAGGAACACGGCTCCGCCGCCTGTCTGCACCCCTCCGGGGCACGCGACCTGACCACCCGGACCGCCTTGCACGACCTGCTCACCTCCCAGGTGCGCATCGGCACGGCCGCTGAGGACGCCCGCAACCCCTATGAGCGGCGCGGCACGGGCTGTGCGCTCGAACCCGACGTGCTCGGCACCTCGCTGCTGGCGGTGGGTCCGCCCGGTTCCGGAAAGACAACCCGCCTGGTGCGCCCGCTGGTTGAGACCTTGTGCCTGCAGGCACTGGCCGGGCGTGCCGCCGTCGTGTCCCTCGGGACGGCCGCCTCGGCACCCGCGCCGGAGGACGCCTTCGACGCCGTGATCAGGATCGGTCACCGCGACGCGGAATGCGACCTGGACCTGTACGGCGGAACGACCGACCCCGACGAGGCGGCCGGGATGCTGGCCGAGGCGCTGGTGGGGGACGTGGCGGCGACGCTGCCCGGCGGGGACGTACGACGGGCGGCAACCGTGCTGGGGCAGTTGCTGGGTCCGTTCCGGGTGGCGCACGGACGCTTCCCGGGGGTGGCGGAACTCCGCGAGCTGCTGGACGGGGCACGGGAGGCGATGGCGGAGCTGCGGGCCACCCTTGAGGCGGCCGGCGAGAACGGCGCGCTGCGGGAACTGGACGCGCGGGAGCGGCAGGCGGAGCGGCCGGGAGACGCCGGGGTGCTGCTCGCGGACCGGATCGCGCTGCTGGACCGGCCGGCGTTCGCGGGGTTCTTCGACCCGACCGGACGCTCACGGCAGGTGTCGCTGCGCGCCCTGGACCATCCGCTGCGGGTACGGATCGATCTGCCCGAGCGCGGGCACACGGAGGCTTCCCGGATTCTGGCGCGGCTGGTCCTGGCGCAGTTCACCGAGTGCGCGGTGGCCCGGTCGGACCGCTCGGTCTTCGCCTGTCTGGTGCTTGACGACGCCTCACATGTGATCACCCAGGAGGCGCTGCGCGGACTGCAGCGGCTGCGGTCGGCGCACGCGGGAGCGGTGCTGACGCTGCGGTCGCTGGACGATGTGCCGGAGTCGCTGCGCGGCGCGCTGCTCGGTGCGGTCGGCTGCCGGATGGCGTTCGCCGGCGTGACCACCTGGGACGGGGCACGGTTCGCCGAGGTGTGGGGCAAGGCATGGGTGGAGACCCGGGATGTCACCGACCGGCAGATCGTCTCCGACGAGCCGTTCACCAAGGTCATGCACTCGATCCGGCGGCTGGTCACGGGCAAGAACGTGACCGCCAAAGCCGTCACCGTCCGCACCGTCGAGCGGGAGCGCTGGTCCGCCTCGGATCTGGCCAATTCGGTGCCGCCGGGGCATGCGGTGCTGTCCGTGACGTCGGTGGCGGGGGAGCACGCGCCGCCGGTGCTGGTGGATCTGCGGTCCTGAGCAGGAGGGAGGGGGGCGTCCCCGGGCCTGTACGGCTGGGGGCGGAGGTGCGGCCCGCGGGGAGGGGCCGGAAAGTGTGGGGTCTCGGTCGATTCTGCCGTTGAGGCAGAATCGGGACTGGCCGTTCATACGAGGCGGCGTAAACAATCGGGTGTCGGGCGGGCGCCGGCCGGTTCGTGGCCGGTTGCCGTCCGGTCGTCCCTCGAAGTCGTCGACGTCATGAAGGTCCCATGCCGCACACCCTGGCCTCCCTGGTCCACCACACCGCGCTCAAGCTCTCCGTGCTCGCGGGCGAGGAGCGGCTGGAGGCGCCGGTGCGCTGGGCGCATGCGAGCGAGCTGATCGACCCGGTGCCGTACATGGAGGGCGGGGAGCTGCTGCTGATCACCGCGCTCAAGCTGGACGCGGAGGACGCGGAGGCGACCCGGCGGTATGTGCGGCGGGTCGCGGAGGCCGGGGTCGTCGGGCTGGGGTTCGCGGTCGGGGTCAACTACGAGGGCGTGCCGCAGGCGCTGGTCGACGCGGCCAGGGAGCAGGGGCTGCCGCTGCTCGGGGTGCCGCGCAGGACGCCGTTCATCGCGATCAGCAAGGCGGTGTCGGCGGCCGTCGCGGCCGACCAGTACCGCGCGGTGACGGCGGGGTTCGAGGCGCAGCGGGAGCTGACCCGGGCGGCGCTCGGCACCGAGGGGCCGGCCGAGCTGCTGGCCCGGCTCGCGGCGCATCTGGACGGCTGGGCCGCGCTCTACGACGCGTCGGGCGCGGTGGTGGCCGCCGCCCCCGACTGGGCGGCCCGCCGCGCGGCCCGGCTGACCGACGACGTCGGGCGGCTGCGGGAGCGGCCCGCCCCCGCCAGCTCGGTCGTCAGCGACACCGACGGCGGCGACCGCGTCGAGCTCCAGTCGCTGGGCACCGGACGCCGGGCCCGCGGGGTGCTCGCGGTGGGCACCGCGGCGCCGCTGGGCACCGCCGAACGCTATGCCGTGCACTCCGCGGTCGCCCTGCTCACCCTGACCACCGAGCGGTCCCGGGCGCTGCAGGACGCCGAGCAGCGCCTGGGCGACGCGGTGCTGAAGATGCTGCTCGCGGGGGAGCCGGACCACGCGCGGGCGGTGGCCGGGCGGCTCTACGGCGGGCTGCTGGACGCCCCGTTCCGGGTGGTGGTCGCCGAGCCGGCGGCGGGCGACGAGCCGTCCTCGGGGGTGGCGCCGGGCGGCGGGACCGTGGGGGTGCTGGACGGTCTCGCCGACGCGATGGACTCGGCGGCCGCGCGGACCGGTGAGGCGGTGCTCGCCGTCCCGGACGGCGGCCGGCTGGTCGTGCTGGTCGCGGACGGCGGGGCGGCCGCGGACGCCTGTGCCGCGTACGCCGCCGAGGCCGAGGCCCGTGCGGGCGGGCGGCCGCGGGCGCGGGGCCGGGCGGCGCGGGCGGAGGCGGGCCACGGCGAGGGGCTGGCCGTCGGGCTGTCGGCGCCGACCGGGCCGACCGCCGCCGCGAACGCCTACCGCCAGGCCGAACAGGCGCTGTCGGTGGCACGGCGGCGCGGCCGTGCCCTGGTCGAGCACGAGGACGTGGCGGCCGGATCGGTGCTGCCGCTGCTCGCCGACGACGCGGTCCGCGCCTTCGCGGACGGGCTGCTGCGGGCGCTGCGCGAGCACGACGCGACCGGTCGCGGCGATCTGGTGGCCTCGCTGCGCGCCTGGCTCGCCCGGCACGGCCAGTGGGACGCGGCCGCCGCCGACCTGGGAGTGCACCGCCACACCCTGCGCTACCGGATGCGGCGGGTGGAGGAGATCCTGGGACGCTCGCTGGACGACGCGGATGTGCGGATGGAGCTGTGGCTGGCGCTCAAGGCGACCTCGGCGCCCCAGGGGGAGTGAGGACGGCCCGCGTCCCGCGCGTTCCTCGCAGGTGACCGCCCCCGGGCGGACCGGCGCGGGCGCTTCCGGGGCCCGTGCCTCCACACGCCCCGGGTCCACCCCGTCCGCCCCCTCCACCGCGGAGAGACGGGCGCGGTGATTACGCCGCTTCGGACAAACGCCACGAGGGCGCCGCACCCCTACCGTGGAGCCAGAGTCAAAACCGCAGAGACGCTCCCAGAGCCATGCGCACCACCCACCACTTCTGAAGGGCCGGGTTCCACTGTGCCGATCCCCACTGATGCAGCCCCCACCGCCTTTTGGCTCGCCGGCCGCGAGGCCACCGGCGAGGCCACCTTCGATGTCACCTCCCCCTGGGACGGACGTCTCGTCGGCACGGTGAGCGTCCCCACCGAGGCCCAGGTCGAGGAGGCCGTCGCCGCCTCCGTCGCCGTCCAGGACGAGCTGGCCGCGACCCCCGCCCATGTGCGCGCCGCCGCCCTGGACCATGTGCACCGCCGGCTGGTGGAGCGTACGGAGGAGATCGCCCGGCTGATCTCCGCGGAGAACGGCAAGCCCATGAAGTGGGCGCACGGCGAGGTCGGCCGGGCCGTCTCCGTGTTCCGTTTCGCCGCCGAGGAGGCCCGCCGCTTCAACGGCGGCGAGGCGCAGCGCCTGGACACCGACGCGGGCGGCGCCGGCCGGCTCGCGCTGACCCGCCGCTTCCCGCGCGGCACGGTCCTGGGCATCGCCCCGTTCAACTTCCCGCTGAACCTCTGCGCCCACAAGATCGCCCCGGCCATCGCGGCCGGCGCCCCGATCATCCTCAAGCCGGCCCCGGCCACCCCGCTCTCCGGTCTGATCCTCGGCGAGCTGCTGGCCGAGACCGAGCTGCCGGCCGGTTCCTGGTCGGTCCTCCCGGTGCCCAACGACCGGATGCCGGCGCTGGTCCAGGACGAGCGCCTGCCGGTGGTCTCCTTCACCGGCTCCGAGAAGGTCGGCTACGCGATCCTCGACTCGGTGCCGCGCAAGCACTGCACCCTGGAGCTCGGCGGCAACGGCGCGGCCGTCGTCCTGCCGGACTACTCCTCCGAAGCGGACCTGGACTGGGCGGCGCAGCGCATCGCCACCTTCTCCAACTACCAGGGCGGCCAGTCCTGCATCTCGGTGCAGCGGGTGATCGCCGACGCCTCCGTCTACGACCGGCTGGTGCCGAAGATCGTGGCGGCCGTCGAGGCGCAGGTCACCGGCGACCCGTCGGACGACGCCACCGAGGTCGGCCCGCTGGTCGACGAGAACGCCGCCAAGCGCGTCGAGTCCTGGGTGGACGAGGCCGTGGAGCGCGGCGCGAAGCTGCTCGCGGGCGGCAAGCGCGACGGCGCCTCCTACGCGCCGACCGTGCTGGCGGACGTGCCCGCCGACGCCACCCTCGCCTGCGAGGAGGTCTTCGGCCCGGTGCTCACGCTCCGGAAGGTCGACGGGGAGGCGGAGGCCTTCGCGGCCGTCAACGACTCCAAGTTCGGCCTCCAGGCAGGCGTGTTCACCCACGACGTGCAGACAGCCTTCCGCGCCCACCGCGCGCTGGAGGTCGGCGGCGTGATCATCGGCGATGTGCCGTCCTACCGCGCCGACCAGATGCCCTACGGCGGCGTCAAGCAGTCCGGCGTGGGCCGCGAGGGCGTGCGCTTCGCGATGGACGACTACACCTACGAGCGGGTCATGGTCCTCACCGGACTGGCCCTGTAACCCACCGGCCCGGCCCGGACCGGTGGACAGCGACGGCCATCCCTTGGGCCGTATCGCCGTCCGGGCCCGGCCGGCGCGCCTCCCCCGGCGCACCCCTCGACGCGGCGCGCTCCGGCACCCTGTTTCCGGAGCGCGCCGCGTCCCCTGTACCCGGCGCGGTCTCCCCGCCGCGCCGGATCTTGACCGTACGGGACGGGTCCCCTCCGCTTCCTCCTGTCTGAGAGGGAGCCGCGGCGGAACCGCAGGGGGGAGTCACCGCCGCGGGTACACCGTTCGCGGTAGGCCGCACCCCCCGAAGGGCGGAGGGCGGCCGGCCGGCCGGGCCCGGGGCCGGGGGGTATGTCCCGCTTGGTGTGCGATGGTCCCGGCACTCCACTGTGTCCGGTAGCTCCAGTGGTGCAACCCGTGCGGATCGGGTAACTCTCACAAGTAGCGCTGTCCAGCGGCCGACCGGCCCGCCGGCGCTGAACTCCCGATCCCGCGGCGAGGTGAGCTCCTGATGACCGCTCCATCCATCCGCAACGTTTCCGAGCGCGAAGCACGCCAGGTCGCCGAGGCGGCCCGCGAGCAGGACTGGCGCAAGCCCAGCTTCGCCAAGGAACTGTTCCTGGGGCGCTTCCGGCTCGACCTCATCCATCCGCACCCGACCCCGGCGGTCGACGACGTGCGCCGCGGCGAGAAGTTCCTCGCCACCCTGCGCGAGTTCTGCGAGAACGAGGTCGACGGCGCCCGGATCGAGCGCGAGGGGCAGATCCCGGACGAGACCGTCGACGGGCTCAAGGCGCTCGGCGCGTTCGGGATGAAGATCGACCCCAAGTACGGCGGCCTCGGCCTCACCCAGGTCTACTACAACCGGGCGCTGTCCCTGGTCGGCACCGCCAGCCCCGCCATCGGCGCGCTGCTCTCGGCGCACCAGTCGATCGGCGTACCGCAGCCGCTGAAGCTGTTCGGCACCAAGGAGCAGAAGGAGACCTTCCTGCCCCGCTGCGCCCGGACGGACATCTCGGCCTTCCTGCTGACCGAGCCCGACGTCGGCTCGGACCCGGCCCGGCTGGCGACCATGGCCGTCCCGGACGGCACGGACTACGTGCTCGACGGCGTGAAGCTGTGGACCACCAACGGGGTCGTCGCCGACCTGCTGGTGGTGATGGCGCGGGTGCCCGCGTCCGAGGGCCACAAGGGCGGCATCACGGCCTTCGTCGTCGAGGCGGACTCGCCCGGCATCACCGTCGAGCACCGCAACGCGTTCATGGGCCTGCGCGGCCTGGAGAACGGCGTCACCCGCTTCCACCAGGTACGGGTCCCGGCCGCGAACCGCGTCGGCCCCGAGGGCGCCGGTCTGAAGATCGCCCTGACCACCCTCAACACCGGCCGGCTGTCGCTGCCCGCGATGTGCGTCGGCTCCGGCAAGTGGTGCCTGAAGATCGCCCGTGAGTGGTCGGCGGCCCGTGAGCAGTGGGGCCGGCCGGTCGCCAGGCACGAGGCCGTCGGCGCCAAGATCTCCTTCATCGCCGCCACGACCTTCGCCCTCGAAGCGGTCGTCGACCTGTCCTCCCAGATGGCCGACGAGAACCGCAACGACATCCGCATCGAGGCCGCCCTCGCCAAGCTCTACGGCTCCGAGATGGGCTGGCTGATGGCCGACGAGCTGGTCCAGATCCGCGGCGGCCGCGGCTACGAGACCGCCGACTCGCTCGCCGCCCGCGGCGAACGCCCGGTCCCCACCGAGCAGATGCTGCGCGACATGCGCATCAACCGGATCTTCGAGGGCTCCACCGAGATCATGCACCTGCTGATCGCCCGCGAGGCGGTGGACGCCCACCTCTCCGTCGCCGGCGACCTCATCGACCCCGACAAGACCCTCGCCGACAAGGGCCGGGCGGCGGCGAAGGCGGGCGGCTTCTACGCCCGCTGGCTGCCCAAGCTCGTCGCCGGACCGGGCCAGCTCCCGCGTACGTACCAGGAGTTCGGGAAGCTGTCGGGCCATCTGCGCTATGTCGAGCGGACCTCCCGCAAGCTCGCCCGCTCCACCTTCTACGCGATGTCCCGCTGGCAGGGCCGGATGGAGACCAAGCAGGGCTTCCTCGGCCGGATCGTCGACATCGGCGCCGAACTCTTCGCGATGAGCGCGGCCTGTGTGCGGGCCGAGTACCTGCGGGAGACCGGTGACCACGGCCGGGAGGCGCAGCAGCTGGCCGACGTGTTCTGCCGGCAGGCCCGGGTCCGCGTCGAGGAGCTGTTCGGCCGGCTGTGGTCCAACACCGACGAACTCGACCGCAAGGTCGTCTCCGGAGTCCTCGACGGCACCTACACCTGGCTGGAGGAGGGCATCATCGACCCCAGCGGCGACGGCCCCTGGATCGCCGACGCCACTCCGGGCCCGAGCATGACCGACAACGTCCGGCGTCCCATCCGCTGAACGTCCCTCGGCCGCACGCCCAGGGCCGGTCCGCCAGCGATCCGCCGGACCGGCCCTGGGGCATGTCCCGCACGGCCCGCCGCCGCAGCATGATCCAGAAGAAGCGCCCTAGTGACCTGAGTCAGAGATTCGTCGTTGGTTGGGTATGAGTCGTCCGGGTCCGAAGATTCCGCCGTTGTCGGTGACCGATGCGCAACGGGCT
>NZ_JBSFJF010000035.1:0-80683 GCF_053597915.1 Streptomyces sp. NPDC001219
GTCGAAGGCGAAGTTGACCTCCGCGAGAGGCTACGAGAGCCCGCACGGCTTCACCGTCCTGGAGGGCTCCTTCGCAGGCGCGCCGCCGCTGTTGTTCCGGGGGAGACCGGGGCTCAGAAGACCGACTCGGCCTCGTCCATCCGCCAGTCCGGCACCGTCTTGAGTTCGGTGACCGCCTCGGCCAGCGGGACCATCGTGATGTCGGTGCCGCGCAGCGCGGTCATCCTGCCGAAGTCGCCGCGGTGGGCGGCCTCGACGGCGTGCCAGCCGAAGCGGGTGGCGAGCACCCGGTCGTAGGCGGTGGGGGTACCGCCGCGCTGAACATGGCCGAGAATGACCGGCCGGGCTTCCTTGCCGAGGCGCTTCTCCAGCTCGATGGCGAGGTGGTTGCCGATACCGGAGAACCGCTCGTGGCCGAACTGGTCGATCGCGCCCTTCTCGTAGTCCATGGTCTCGGCGGCGGGGTGGGCGCCCTCCGCGACACAGACGACCGCGAACTTCTTGCCCCGGGCGAACCGCTCCTCGACCATCGTGACCAGGTCGTCGACGTCGAAGGGGCGCTCCGGCAGGCAGATGCCGTGGGCGCCGCCGGCCATGCCGGACTCCAGCGCGATCCAGCCCGCGTGCCGTCCCATCACCTCGACGACCATGACCCGCTGGTGCGACTCCGCGGTGGTCTTGAGGCGGTCGATCGCCTCCGTCGCGACGCCCACGGCGGTGTCGAAGCCGAAGGTGCGGTCGGTGGAGGAGATGTCGTTGTCGATGGTCTTGGGGACGCCGACGACCGGCATCCCGGCGTCCGCCAGCATCCGCGCCGCGGTGAGGGTGCCCTCGCCGCCGATCGGGATCAGGACGTCGATG
The DNA here is from genome assembly GCF_053597915.1 of Streptomyces sp. NPDC001219. Taxonomy (NCBI): domain Bacteria; kingdom Bacillati; phylum Actinomycetota; class Actinomycetes; order Kitasatosporales; family Streptomycetaceae; genus Streptomyces; species Streptomyces sp. NPDC001219. Next base: position 862 of record NZ_JBSFJF010000035.1, read on the forward strand.
CCGTAGTCCTTGGAGAGGTCCTTGGACTTCTCACAGGCCTCGCGGAGCCGGTTGCGCTCCAGCCGGGACGAGCCGAGGATGGTGCCACCGCGGGCGAGGATGCCGCTGACCGCGTCGAGGTCGAGCTTGCGGAAGCGCCCTTCGAGCAGGCCCTTGAAGCCGTCCTCGAAACCTATGACCTCGTCGTCGTGCCCCGTGAGGGCACGGTGGACAACAGACCGGATCACAGCGTTGAGGCCGGGACAGTCGCCGCCTGCGGTGAGGACTCCGATACGCATCGTGCTGTGTCTCCTGTGCTCGCGGTTGGTTCGTGTGAGCCGGTCCGATTGTTTCACGCGCCGGCCGGCCCTCCCCTCACACAGACCTCCCCCCTACTGTCCCCGCACCGGCTCCACAGGGGAAACTGGGAGAGCGGCTTATCGAGCGCCGCAGGTATTGTCAAGAGGGGCAAGCCCACAATAACGGCTGAATTTGACCTTGCGACCAACGGAATGGATCGGAGAGCACGCGTGACGCGCAGCGTGTACGTGACCGGCATCGACCGAGGCGACGGCCGTCAGGTCGTCGAGCTGGGAGTGATGGAACTCCTCACCCGTCATGTCGACCGGGTCGGGGTGTTCCGCCCGCTGATGCACGACGACGGACCCGACCGGCTCTTCGACCTGCTGCGGGCCCGTTACCGTCTCACCCAGTCCGCCGACACCGTGTACGGCATCGGCTACGACGAGGCCGCCACACTCCAGGCCGAGCGCGGCACCGACGAGCTGGTCTCCCGGCTCGTCGACCGCTTTCACGCGGTGGCCAGGGACTACGACTACGTCCTGGTCCTCGGCTCGGACTACGCCGACACCAACCTCCCCGACGAACTGAGCCTCAACGCCCGGCTGGCCAACGAGTTCGGCGCCTCGCTGATCGCCGTCGTCGGCGGCCAGGGCCAGGAGGCCGAGTCGATACGCGCCGAGGCCCGCAACGCCTACCGCGCCTTCCACTCGCTGGGCTGCGACGTCGTGGCCATGGTCGTCAACCGGGTCGCCGCCGGACACCGCGAGGCCGTCGTCGACCGGCTCTCCGCCCGGCTCCCGGTGCCCTGCTACGCGCTCCCCGAGGACGGCTCGCTCTCCGCGCCGACCGTCGGCCAGATCGTGCACACCCTCGGCGCCGAGGTGCTGCTCGGCGACGACTCCGGGCTCGCCCGGGACGCCCGGAACTTCGTCTTCGGCGGCGCCATGCTGCCGACCTTCCTCAAGGCGCTCACGCCCGGCTGCCTCGTGGTGACCCCCGGGGACCGGGCGGACCTGGTCATCGGCTCGCTCGCGGCGCACAGCGCCGGCGCCCCGCCGATCGCCGGGGTGCTGCTCACCCTCGACGAGCGGCCCGGCCCCGACATCATGGCGCTGGCCGCCCGGCTCGCCCCCGGCACCCCGGTCGTCTCCGTACCCGGCGGCTCCTTCCCGACCGCGGCCGAGCTGTTCGCGATCGAGGGCAAGCTGAACGCCGCCTCGCCGCGCAAGGCGGAGACCGCACTCGGCCTCTTCGAGCGCCATGTGGACACCGTGGAGCTGACCAACCGGATCTCCGTCGCCCGCTCCGGCCGGGTCACGCCGATGATGTTCGAGCACGAGCTGATCGAGCGCTCCCGGGCCGGCCGCCGCCGGGTCGTCCTGCCCGAGGGCGACGAGGAGCGGGTGCTGCGCGCCGCCGATGTGCTGCTGCGCCGCGACGTCTGCGACCTGACGCTGCTGGGCGCCCAGGAGCCGATCCTCAAGCGCGCCGCCGACCTCGCCATCGACCTGACCGGCGCCCAGATCATCGACCCGCAGACCTCCGAGCTGCGCGAGCGGTTCGCCGAGCGGTACGCCGCGCTGCGTGCCCACAAGGGCGTCAGCGTCGAGCTGGCCTACGACGTGGTCGCGGACGTCTCCTACTTCGGCACGCTGATGGTCCAGGAGGGCCTGGCCGACGGCATGGTCTCCGGCGCGGTGCACTCCACCGCCGCCACCATCCGCCCCGCCTTCGAGGTCATCAAGACCAAGCCGGGCGCCCAGATCGTGTCCTCGGTGTTCTTCATGTGCCTGGCCGACCGGGTGCTGGTCTACGGGGACTGCGCGGTCAACCCGGACCCGAACGCCGAGCAGCTGGCGGACATCGCCATCCAGTCGGCCACCACCGCCGCCCAGTTCGGTGTCGAGCCGCGGATCGCGATGCTGTCGTACTCCACGGGCACCTCCGGCTCCGGCGCGGACGTCGACAAGGTCCGCAAGGCCACCGAGATCGTCCGCGAGCTGCGGCCCGACCTCCTGGTCGAGGGCCCTATCCAGTACGACGCCGCGGTGGACGCGGCGGTCGCGCAGACCAAGCTGCCGGAGTCCGACGTGGCCGGCAAGGCCACCGTGCTGATCTTCCCGGACCTGAACACCGGCAACAACACCTACAAGGCCGTGCAGCGCTCGGCCGGTGCGGTCGCCGTCGGCCCGGTCCTCCAGGGTCTGCGCAAGCCGGTCAACGACCTCTCACGCGGCGCCCTGGTGCAGGACATCGTCAACACCGTGGCCATCACCGCCATCCAGGCCCAGGGCGCCCGGCCCGGCGCGGCCCACACCGGCTGACCCCGCTCCCACCCGTCTCCCCCACCCCACGGAAAGCGCTACATGACTGCCACCGCCACCCGCGTCCTCGTCCTCAACTCCGGCTCCTCCTCGGTGAAGTACCAGCTGCTCGACATGACCGACGGCAGCCGTCTCGCCGTCGGTCTGGTCGAGCGGATCGGTGAGGAAACCTCGCTCCTGGCCCACACCCCGCTGGCCACCGGCGGCGACAAGCGCGAGACCGAAGGCCCGATAGCCGACCACGAGGCCGCGCTGAAGGCCGTCGCCGCGGAGCTGTCCGCCGACGGTCTCGGCCTCGACTCCCCGCAGCTGGCCGCGATCGGGCACCGGGTGGTGCACGGCGGGCTGAAGTTCACCGCACCGACCGTGATCGACGACGCGGTGCTCCAGGAGATCGAGCGGCTGGTGCCGGTCGCCCCGCTGCACAACCCGGCCAACCTCACCGGCATCCGGACCGCCCAGGCGCTGCGCCCCGACCTGCCGCAGGTCGCGGTCTTCGACACCGCCTTCCACACCACGATGCCGGAGCACGCGGCCCGCTACGCCATCGACGTGGAGACCGCCGACGCCCACCGCATCCGCCGCTACGGCTTCCACGGCACCTCGCACGCCTACGTCTCCCGCAAGACCGCCGAGCTGCTGGGCAGGGCGCCGGAGGACGTCAATGTGATCGTGCTGCACCTGGGCAACGGCGCCTCCGCCTCGGCGGTGGCCGGCGGCCGCTGTGTGGACACCTCGATGGGCCTGACCCCGCTGGAGGGCCTGGTCATGGGCACCCGCTCCGGTGACATCGACCCGGCGGTGACCTTCCACCTCAAGCGGGTCGCGGGGATGTCCGAGGACGACGTCGATGTGCTGCTCAACAAGAAGAGCGGCTTGATCGGCCTGTGCGGCGACAACGACATGCGGGAGATCCGGCGCCGGATCGACGAGGGCGACGAGCGCGCCGAGCTCGCGTTCGACATCTACATCCACCGGCTGAAGAAGTACATCGGCGCCTACACCGCGGTGCTCGGCCGGGTCGACGCGGTGGCGTTCACCGCGGGCGTCGGGGAGAACGCCGCCCCGGTGCGCGCGGCCGCCGTCGCCGGCCTGGAGGAGATGGGTCTGGCCGTGGACGCCGATCTCAACGCCGTACGGTCCGGCGAGCCGCGGGTGATCTCGCCCGAGTACGCCCGGGTCGCGGTCGCCGTCGTACCGACCGACGAGGAACTGGAGATCGCCCAGCAGACATACGCCCTGGTCAGCGCGTAGGACTCGGTGTTTCCGCCGACCCATATATTCCGCCGCTAAACAAACCGATAGGATTCCGCCCATGCGCCGTTCCAAAATCGTCTGCACCCTGGGCCCCGCCGTCGACTCCTTCGAGCAGCTGAAGACGCTGATCGAGGCCGGTATGAACGTGGCCCGTTTCAACATGAGCCACGGGACCCAGCCGGAGCACGAGGAGCGGTACCACCGCCTCCGCAAGGCCTCCGAGGAGACCGGCCGCGCCGTCGGTGTGCTGGCCGACCTCCAGGGCCCCAAGATCCGTCTGGAGACCTTCGCCGACGGCCCGGTGGAGCTGGTGCGGGGCGACGAGTTCGTCATCACCACCGAGGACGTGGCCGGTGACAAGACCATCTGCGGGACGACGTACAAGGGCCTGCCCGGCGACGTGTCCAAGGGCGACCCGGTCCTGATCAACGACGGCAACGTCGCGCTCCAGGTCGTCGAGGTCGACGGCCCGCACGTGCGGACCATCGTCATCGAGGGCGGCGTCATCTCCGACCACAAGGGCATCAACCTGCCCGGCGCCGCGGTGAACGTCCCCGCGCTGTCCGGGAAGGACATCGAGGACCTGAAGTTCGCCCTGCGGATGGGCTGCGACATGGTCGCGCTGTCCTTCGTGCGGGACGCCAAGGACGTCCAGGACGTGCACCGCGTCATGGACGAGGTGGGCCGCCGGGTCCCGGTCATCGCCAAGGTCGAGAAGCCGCAGGCGGTCGCCAACATGGAGGAGGTCGTGCTGGCCTTCGACGCGGTGATGGTGGCCCGTGGTGACCTGGCGGTGGAGTACCCGCTGGAGAAGGTCCCGATGGTGCAGAAGCGGCTCATCGAGCTGTGCCGCCGGAACGCCAAGCCGGTGATCGTCGCGACCCAGATGATGGAGTCGATGATCACCAACTCCCGCCCGACCCGCGCCGAGGCCTCCGACGTCGCCAACGCCATCCTCGACGGCGCCGACGCGGTCATGCTCTCCGCGGAGTCGTCGGTGGGCCAGTACCCGATCGAGACCGTCAAGACGATGTCGAAGATCGTCGAGGCAGCCGAGGAGGAGCTGCTCTCCAAGGGCCTCCAGCCGCTGGTGCCCGGCAAGAAGCCGCGGACGCAGGGCGGCGCGGTGGCCCGTGCGGCCTGCGAGATGGCCGACTTCCTGGACGGCAAGGCGCTGGTGGCCTTCACCAAGTCCGGTGACACCGCCCGCCGGCTCTCCCGCTACCGCGCGGCCCAGCCGGTCCTGGCCTTCACCACCGAGGCGTCCACCCGCAACCAGCTGACCCTCAGCTGGGGCGTCGACGCCTTCATCGTGCCGCACGCCGACAACACCGACGCGATGGTCGACCTGGTGGACGCCGAGCTGCTCAAGCTCCAGCGCTACAGCAAGGGCGACACCATGCTGATCACCGCCGGTTCGCCCCCCGGCGTCCCCGGCACCACCAACATGGTCCGGGTGCACCACCTCGGCGGCCCGCAGGGCTGACGCACCGGCGCACGAAAAGGCGGTGGGCCGCCCCCTGTTGGGGGTGGCCCACCGCCTTTTCCGCGGCTCCCGAACGGGCCGGTGGCCCGGGGCATTCCTCAGGTCATGAACTGGTGCAGACCCGGGACGTGGAGGTTGCCGCCGAACTGGCCCGCCTGGTCGATCTTCACCTTGGTGAAGTACGCGAACGGGACGTTGAGCGGCGGCGGGTGCTCGGGGTCGAAGACGATCGGGATCAGCCCGAAGAGGTTGCCCTGCAGCCGCTCGGTGTACATGGTCACCTTGCCGCCGCGGATCGTGGACGTGGACCCCTGGGACGCCTGGACGTGGTACTTCTTGCCGGACGCCCGGTCGTCGACGGTCTGGTGCAGATCACCGATGTCGACGCTGTCGGCGGTGAACTTCAGGGCCTGCTTGGTGTGGCCGTTCTGGGTCTTGACGTTGACGACGCCCTCGTAGTTCAGACCGCGCAGGGTGAGCGCGCTGGACTCCAGGTGCCAGGGGTCGTCGGGCAGGGTGACGGGCGTCTGCTCGTCCTCGCCCTTCTGCTTGTTCTCGACGACGCAGGGGAACGCCTTCTTGCCGTCGGCGTCCTTGCCGTCGACGCCGCCGCCGGGCAGGGCGTTGTCCGCCGCGCCCACCGCGCCGTGGACGGTGTCCTTGGCCGTCTTCGACCCGTCCTTGAGGCCGTCGACGGTGTCCGTGACCGGCTTCGTGGCCTTGTCGGCCGCGGAGCCGGCGTCCTTCGACGCGGACGGCGACGGGCTCGGGGAGGCCGTCCCGGACGCGGAGGGGCTCGGCGAGGCGGCCGCCTCCTCCTCGTCCTCGTCGTCCCCGCCCAGGAGGCCGCCGAGCGCATCACCGATGCCGCCCAGCAGGCCCCCGTCGTCCTTCTTGTCCTCGGATTCCGACGGCGACGGGCTCGGGGAGTCCGCGGGCTCGTCGGTCTTCGAGGAGCCGGACGGCTCGGGCGTCGGCTCCGTGTCCTTGCCGGCCGACGGGGAGGGCGAGGGCTTCTGGGACGGCTTGGTGTCGTCCTTGGAGTCCTTCGCACCGTCCTTGGAAGCGCCGTCCTTCTGCTCCACCTTGTCCGGAGCAGTGACGCACGGGCCGTCCTTGAAGGGGCTCTTGGGGGGCGCGGGCTTGGCTATCGCCATCTGGGGCGTCAGCCCCATCCCCATGAGAACGGCGGACGGCATGGCGGCGATGGCTATCGCCTTGCCCGCGGGCACGTGGAACCGCGTCAGCAGCGGCTTCCTCGGCGCCGCGTGTCTCGGCCCGTTTCTCGCCCCGGCAGCTGCGCTCTCCTCGTGCAGCTCGTCACCCGGCACGGTGCCTCCCGTTCGTTCCGTTGGTCGGGCTCGTTCCTGACAGATCGTCCAGTCCATTGCCCAACCCGGGACCGGCGGCAGGCGCCGGGTGGGTGGCGACCACCGGTCCGGCGACCGTGGTGCGGTCCGGCTCGGTGTCGTCCCCGCCCTGTGTGGCCCTGCCCGGCGCCCAGGAGACACCGAGCGCACCGCCGATCAGCCCCAGGAGGAAGCCGATCAGGAAGGCGCCGAAGTTCGAGACGACCAGGGAGACCAGGGAGAGCAGAATCGCCGCGACACCCGCGAAGACACGCGAGGCGGGCTGGAACCACATGGTCAGACCGAGCACGACCAGCAGTACGCCGATGATCAGCGAGCCGGCGCCGGCGGTGGTCGCCATGCGGACGGTCAGGGAACCGATCGTGAGATTCGCGTAAGGGATGTACATGATCGGGATGCCGGCCAGCAGAGTCAGCAATCCGCCCCAGAACGGGCGGTGTCCGCGCCACTCCCGGAACGAAATCCGCTTCCGGCCGATGGTCTCGATCAGCCGTGGTCGCGTTTCGGCGCTCATGTCGTACAGCTCCTCGGGACTGGCAAATCGGTGGTTCTGTGCTGAGTGTCCTACTAGCGCTACCCGCGTACGGGCACGGGGAACGGCATCGGCCGTGACAGCCCGCCCCGCGCCCGCACGCTCAGTGCGTCAGTAGCACTCGCTCTTGCCCTTGGCGACGCTCATCTTGAGGCCGCTGAGCTTGAACGTGCCGGCCGTCGTGGCCCAGGCCGTCTGCTTGACGTGGGTCAGCGTGGCCGAGTCGGCCTGCTGGGCGAACGAGCCGGGGTCGGCCTTGTCGCCCTTGTGCATACCCGGGCCCTTGGTCGTCGAGCCCGCAGCAACACCGATGTCGATGTTGTTGAAGGTCGCGTCCGCGGACAGCTGATCGAGGTCGATGTAGAGGTTCTTCGCCTCGACGGGCGTGTCACCGCCACCGGCCGACAGCTTCATCGACACATCGCCGAAGACCGGGACCGGAACGACTACCGACTGGCACAGGTTCTTGATCTTGGCGTTCGAGAACCCCGAGACCGCCACCGGGACCTGCTTGCCGCCCTTCTGGGCGTCAATGGCTCCGTACTGAACAAATCCGGTGCCGTCCAGCCGGTCGGTAGCGACCTTGAACTGCTGTCCGGACACGCTGAACGATGCCGCGAGCGCACCCTGCGAGAGGGCGACGCCGATCGCGGCGGTCGCCGCGACGCTCGGCACCATGACGACGGCGAACCGCTTCCATCTGGTCCCGCCACGAGCCAGGGACTCCATGACTTTCCTCCTTCTCGGACGTACATCTCCGGTACCTGCCCCCCGAGTTGGGACAGCGGTACCTGGGATGGGAGAAGTGCTACGTCCTCGGGAAGGAGAGCGCCTGATCTCGGAGGCACATCGTGTTCCGAACACCGGCGATCACCCCCGAGCGACAACCACTGGCCACGCTCTCGCGCAACCTCCTCGGACAGGCCCTGCCGGGTGGGGCAGAGACCCCCCTGTCCATGGCCGGCGCCACTGCCGCCGACCACTCGGTGGGGACCCAAGTACCCCGCGACACCGACCGGATGCCGGGCGGCGGGAATGGACCGAGCGTGGCCGATCGTGGTCCATTCACGGCCGTCGCACAAGGGGCTCGTTACTTGCGGGTAACGGCCCGATAAACACGCCGCGACCCGGAGAGATCAACTGGGCACGCAACGTCGCTGTTAACAGCGAAGGGACATGAGGCAATTGCGGACACACTGCCGCAAGGGGGTCGCCAGGGCTTACTTGAAGTAACAGCGGCCACGTTTACCAAGTTTTGGTAAAACGTGGCCGCTGCTTCGTTTGTTTGGTCAACCCGCGGTGGCCGTACTGGTCAGAAGCGGGCGAGTGCGCGGACAGCGGGTCAGAACAGCACCCGGGCCAGTGCCGTACGGGCCGCCGTCACCCGCGGATCGTCCGCGCCGATGACCTCGAACAGCTCCAGCAGGCGCACCCGCGCGGCCTCCCGGTCGTCGCCCGCGGTCCGCTTCACCGCGTCGACCAGCCGCCCGAAGGCGTCCTCGACATGACCGCCGACCAGGTCGAGGTCCGCGGCCCGGATCTGCGCCTGGGCGTCGGCCGGGTTCTCCGCGGCCTCCTTGCGCACCGCCTGCGGGTCGAGATCCTGCACCCGGTGCAGGAGTTCGGCCTGCGCCAGACCGAGCTTGGCCTCCGGGTTGGCCGGGTCGTCGGAGAGCACGTTCTTGTAGGCCTGGATGGCACCGCCCAGGTCGCCGGAGTCCAGCGCCTGGTTCGCGGCCTCCAGCACGGCGTCGTACGGACCGGCCGGCACCGGGGCCTCCTCCGCCGCCTGCTCGTCCGCCTGCGGCTCGGCCGGCGCCCCCACGATGCCGAACTGCTGCTCGGCGGCCCGCACCAGCTCGTCGAGCACCTGGCGGATCTGCGACTCGGGAGCCGCACCCTGGAACAGCGGGATCGGCTGACCCGCGACGACCGCGAAGACCGCCGGGATGCCCTGCACCCCGAACTGCTGGAACAGCGCCTGGTTGGTATCGACGTCGATCTTGGCCAGCACGAACTTGCCGGCGTACTCCCCCGCGAGCCGCTCCAGCAGCGGACCGAGCTGCTTGCACGGCTCACACCACTCGGCCCAGAAGTCGATGACGACCGGGACCTCGGTCGAGCGCTGCAGGACGTCCTGCTGGAACCCCGCCTCGTCGACGTCGAACACCAGGCGGGCACCGCTCGTCGGCGCCCGGCCCGTACGGGCGGCCTCGGCGCGTGCCTGCTCCGCCTTCTGCTTCGCTTCCCCGGCCGCCTTCACCGCTGCGAGGTCGACGACTCCACTCATGGACATATTGCGTGGCTGCATGGGTCCATCCTCCCCCCTGGGCGGCCCGTTCCGAAAAGCGATCCGGAAAGCGGGGCGATCGGCGAACTGATCGGTGCTGCGGTCGGTCGTGCGGTCGGCGGCGCGGAAGGCCGCTCCGGCGCGGGCGCCGGGCCTTTCACCGGGCCCGCGTCCCGTCCGCACACCCCGCCGGCATGCCGGTGTACGTACGGGAATCACAGCCCGTGCGGCCCCCGGAAGGGCCGTCGTGCGGCCCCGAGGAGGACCGTCCTGCGCGGCCGTGGGTCCCCACCCACGGCCCGTGGTTATCGCTCTTTCGCTACGACCCGTAGCGTAACTCGCCGCCGCCCCCGCACAACCACCAGTTCCGGCCCCGCGCCGAGTGATCTCGCTCACGGCGCACACCGGCCGCCCCCGTACTGCCCGGTATGGTCGCCCGCATGCACCACTCCGCCAGCCCGCGCAAGGGCCGCACGGGCCGCCCCCGCAGCGCCGAGACCGACCGGGCGATCCTCGACGCGACCCGCGCCGCGCTCGTCGACCTGGGCTGGGGGCGGCTGACCATGAGCGATGTGGCGGCCCGCGCCGGGGTGGCCAAAACGACGCTCTACCGCCGCTGGGCCAACAAGAACGAGCTCGTCGTGGACGCCGTGGCGGTCCTCTTCGACGAGCTCGAACTCCCCGACCGGGGCTCCCTGCGGGCCGACATCGAGGGCGTGGTGCTGCAGTTCGGCGCGCTGCTGGCCCGGCCGGAGACCAAGACGGCGCTGATGGCCGTGGTCGCCGAGTCCACCACCGACGAGGCGCTGCGCGAGCGCATCCGGTCGGCGATCGTCGACCGCCAGAAGCGGCTGGTGCTGCTCGGCCGGTCGCGCGCCCAGGCCCGCGGCGAACTGCCCCCCGACGGGCCCGGCGCAGACGGCGAGCAGGCGGCCACCCGCAACATGGATCTGATCTTCGATGTGATCGCCGGTGCGATCGTGCACCGCACCCTGGTCAGCGGTGAGCCCGTGGACGCCGCGTGGGGGCACGACTTCACGGCGCTCTTCCTCACCGGCCTGGCCGGCCTGGGCACGCAGGACTGAGGCCGGGCGCCGCGCCGCGGTGCGGCGGCGGACACCCGGCCCCGGTGCCGGTCAGACCTGGTAGCGGTCCGCCGCGAAGAGGTGCAGGTGCTCCGCCACCCACTCCGACGTCCGCTTCAGGCCCTGCTCCAGCGAGACCTCCGGCCGCCACGAAGCCCACTCGCGCGCCCGGGAGTTGTCCGACAGCAGCCGCTCGACCTCGCTGCCGGCCGGCCGCAGCCGGGCGGTGTCCACCACGACCTCTGCCTCCCGGCCGGACGCCGCGATCAGCGCCTCGGCGAGCGCGCCGATCGCGATCTCCCGGCCGGTGCCGAGATTGACGACCTCGCCCAGCGCCCGGTCGCAGTCGGCCAGCGCCAGGAACCCGGCCGCGGTGTCCGTGACATAGGTGAAGTCGCGGGTCGGGGTGAGCGAGCCGAGCCTGATCTGCCGGGCGCCGGCGTGGAGTTGGGCCAGGATCGTGGGGATCACCGCACGGGCGGACTGGCGCGGCCCGTAGGTGTTGAACGGCCGCACCACGGTCACCGGCAGCCCGAACGCGTGCCGGTGGGACAGCGCCATCATGTCCGCGCCGATCTTCGAGGCGGAGTACGGCGACTGCGGCTGCAGGGGGTGGTCCTCGGTGATCGGCGCGGTCAGCGCCGTCCCGTAGACCTCACTGGTGGACGTGTGCACCAGCCGGCGCACGTCATGGCGGCGGCAGGCCTCCGCGATGTTCTCCGTCCCCACCACGTTCGTCTGTACGTAGGCGCCCGGTGAGTCGTAGCTGTACGGAATCCCGATCAGGGCGGCGAGATGGAAGACGGTGTCGCAGCCCGCGACGGCGTCCATCACCCGGCCCGCGTCCCGGACGTCGCCCGAGATCATCTCGACCGGGCCGCCCGGCACGAGATACCGCGCCAGATTTCCCTTTTCGGCGTACGGCTTGTAATGGACGAACGCGCGGACCTCGGCGCCGGCTTCCACCAACAGGTCGACCAGGGTGGAGCCGATGAACCCCTCGGCCCCGGTGACCAGGACCCTGCGGCCGGTCCACTGCTGCGTACTGCTGTTCATGCTGTCTCCTTCATCTGGAGGTGGTGGGCGAGGGGGTGGCCGGCCAGGGCCAGCACCTTGGCGGCCAGCAGGTCGGCGGCGCGCGCATGGGTGCCGGGGTCGGCGGCGGCGCCCATCGCGGCGAGCCGGCGGGGGTCGTCGAGCAGCGGGGTGACCAGGGAGTCCAGCCGCTCGGCCGAGGTCTCCGGGTCGGGCAGCAGCAGCGCGGCCCCGGTGTCGGAGAGCACCCGTGCGTTATGGGTCTGGTGGTCGCCCGGTGCGTGCGGATACGGCACGAGGACGGCCGGCATCCCGATCGTGGCCAGCTCCGCCACAGTGGCCGAACCGGCCCGGCACACCACGAGATCGGCGGCGGCGTAGGCCAGGTCCATCCGGTCGAGGTAGGGCACGGCCTCGGCGACCGACGCCCCGCCGTTCGCCGCCAGCTTCGCCCGGGTCTCCTCCAGGGCCGCGGGCCCGGTCTTGATCAGCAGCCGGAGGTCCGGCCGCGACCGGTAGCGGCCGGCCAGCCCCACCGCCGCCTCGGTCAGCCGGGCCGCGCCCAGGCTGCCGCCGTTGACCAGCAGCAGCCGCGCGCCGTCCGGCACCCCCAGCTCCCGGCGGGCCGCGGGGCGCAGCCGGGTGCGGTCCAGTTCGGCCAGCGGGCCGACCAGCGGCATCCCCACGGTCTCGGCCCGGTCGCCGCCGGTCAGATGCTCCCGGCTGCGGTCGAAGGCAAGGGCGAGATGCGGGGTGAGCCGGGCCGCGAACTTGTTGGCCCGGCCGGGCACCGCGTTGGACTCGTGGATCACGCTCGGCAGCCCGGCCAGCCGCGCCCCGACGATCACCGGGGCGCTCGGATAGCCGCCCATACCGACCGCGACCTGGGCTTTCTGTTCCTTGAGCAGCGCCCGGCACTGGCCGCCCGAGCGCAGCAGCGCGGCCGGCAGCAGATAGCGCCGGGCGCCGAGTGCGGGATCGAAGGGGATCATGTCAACGGTGTGCAGCCGGTATCCGGCCTGCGGGATCAGCCGCGTCTCCAGCCCGCGTTCGGTCCCGACGAAGGAGATCACCGCCTCGGGTACGGCCCGGCGGAGGGCGTCGGCGAGCGCGAGCCCGGGATAGATGTGGCCGCCGGTGCCGCCCGCACCGATCACGACAGAGAGTGGTGTGCGCATGGCCGCCACGCTCGCCAGGTGCCCTAAGAAGCTTCTAAGAGAGGTGTTTGGCAGCCTGTGTCCATGCCGCCCACGCCCGGAAACACCTCAGCCCCCAAGATCCTCGTCGTCGACGACGAACCGGAGGTACGCGCCGCCGTCGAGGACGGCCTCGCCGTGGAGGGCTATGCGGTACGCGGCGCCGCCGACGGCCTGGCCGCCCTCTCGGAGGTCGCCGCCTGGCAGCCGGACGCCCTGGTCCTGGACGTGATGATGCCGGTCCTGGACGGCCTGGCCGTCTGCCGCCGGCTGCGCGCCCTGGACGACCGCACCCCGATCCTCGTGCTGACCGCGCTGGGCTCGGTCAGCGAACGGGTCGACGGACTCGACGCCGGCGCCGACGACTACCTCGTCAAACCCTTCGCCCTGGACGAGCTGGTGGCCCGGGTCCGGGCGCTGCTGCGGCGGGCGTCGACCACGGCCGTGGAGGACCCCCGGCTCTCCTTCGGCGATCTGGTCGTCGACCCGGTGACCCGTACCGGCCACCGGGCGGGCCGTCCGCTGGAGTTCAGCCGCACCGAATGGGCGCTGCTGGAGCTGTTGCTGCTGCACCCCCGGCAGGTGCTGCCGCGCGAGGTGATCCTGGAGCGCGTCTGGGGCCGCGACTTCGGGCCGGACTCCAACTCGCTGGCCGTGTACATCGGTTATCTCCGCCGCAAGCTGGAGGCGGGCGGCGAGCCCCGGCTCGTCCACACCGTGCACGGCATCGGCTACCGCCTGGACCACGCGGAGGGCGCATGACCGGCACCCGCGGCCTGGGGGCCCGCTGGCGGCGCCGCCGCCCGCTGCGCGCCCGGCTGGCGCTGGCGGCCTCCTCCGCGGTGGCGGTGGTGGCGGTCGGCGTCTGTGCGGCCGCGTTCACCATCATCGACTACCAGATGACCCGTCAGCTGGAGCTGAACCTGACCCAGACGGCCGCCCAGGCCATCCGGGACCGCCACGACTGGGGCCCGACGCCGAGTGACACCCTCTGCCAGTACCCGGCCTCGGCCTGCGTCCAGATCGTGCCGTCCAACCCCGCCAAGGACCCGCGCAAGCCGTATGTGCTGCCCGTCTCCGACGCCACCCGGCAGGTCGCCGACGGCCGGCGCGCGGCGTTCTACACGAAGCTGACGGTGGCCGGCCATCCGGTCCGGATGCTCACCACGCGCCTGGCGGACAAGGACGAGGCGGTGCAGGTCGCGCAGCGCTCCGACACCGTCGACCGGGGCGTTGAGCAGGCCGCCTGGGCGCTGGCCGTGCTCGGCGGCGCGGGCGTCCTGCTGGCCGCCGCCCTGGGCTACTGGGTGTCCCGTACGGGCCTGGCCCCGGTCGCCCGGCTCACCGCCACCGCGGAGCGCATCGCCGCCACCCGCGACGCCCGCCACCGCATCGAACTCCCCGCGGGCCCGCCCGCCCGGGAGGACGAGGTCACCCGCCTCGCCACCAGCTTCAACACCATGCTCGGCGAACTGGAGCAGTCGGTCACCGCCCAGCGCCGGCTGGTCGCCGACGCCTCCCACGAGCTGCGCACCCCGCTGACCGCGCTCCGCACCAACGCCGAACTCCTCGCCCGCGCCGACCGGTTGACCGACGCCCAGCGCGACCGTGCCGCGGGCGCCCTGGGCCGCCAGCTGCGCGAGGTCACCACGCTCGTCAACGACCTGATCGAGCTGGCCCGCGACGAGGAGCCGCAGCCCCTGGTCGAGCAGGTGCGCCCGGCCGCCCTCCTGGAGCACGCGGTGGGCGCGGCCCGGGAACACTGGCCGGAGCTGACCTTCACCGCCGTCGTCGACCCGGCCGCGGCGGACGCCACCGTCCCGGGGGTGCCGGCCCGTCTCTCCCGGCTGCTGTCCAACCTGCTCGACAACGCCGCGAAGTTCTCCCCGCCGGGCGGCCCGGTCGAGACCGAACTCCGCGGTGTACCGGACGCGTGGGAGCTGACCGTACGCGACCACGGCCCCGGCATCGAGGCCGCCGATCTGCCCCATGTCTTCGACCGCTTCTACCGGGCGCAGGCGGCCCGTGCCCTGCCCGGTTCCGGTCTGGGCCTGGCGATGGCCCGCCAGATCGCCCGCGCCCACGGGGCCGAGCTCTCCGCCGAGCAGGCACCGGGGGGCGGGGCGCTCTTCCGGCTGCGGATTCCGCTGCCGTAGCGCGGGCGGCGGGCGGCGGGGCGGCCGGTGCGGCGCCGGGCCGGCGCACAAGGGCGGGGCGGCAGGTGGGTCACCCGCCGCCCCGCCCCGGGCCGTTCCTCCGGCCGGCGTCAGAACCCGGCGGGCTCGGTGTAGATGCCCCACTCGTCGCGCAGTGCGTCGCAGATCTCGCCGAGGGTCGCCTCGGCCCGTACGGCCTCCAGCATCGGCTCGATCATGTTGCTGCCGGCCCGTGCGGCGTCCAGCATCGTCTTGAGCGAGGCCCGCACCCGGGCGTCGTCCCGCGCCGCCTTCCGCGCCCCGAGCGCCCGCACCTGCTCCCGCTCGACCTCGTGGCTGACCCGCAGGATCTCCAGGTCCCCGGTGACCGAGCCGTGGTGGCAGTTGACGCCGACGACCTTCTTGTCGCCCTTCTCCAGCGACTGCTGGTACCGGAAGGCGGACTCGGCGATCTCGCCGGTGAACCAGCCGTCCTCGATGCCGCGCAGGATGCCGGAGGTCATCGGGCCGATCGGGTGCTCACCGTTCGGCACCGCCCGCCTGCCGCGCTCCTTGATCTGGTCGAAGATCTTCTCGGCGTCCGCCTCGATCCGGTCGGTCAGCGACTCGATGAACCACGAACCGCCCAGCGGGTCCGCCACGTTGGCGACGCCGGTCTCCTCCATCAGCACCTGCTGGGTGCGCAGCGCGATCTCCGCGGCCTGCTCGCTGGGCAGCGCCAGGGTCTCGTCCAGGGCGTTGGTGTGCAGCGAGTTCGTGCCGCCGAGCACGGCCGCCAGCGCCTCGACGGCGGTGCGGACCACGTTGTTGTACGGCTGCTGGGCGGTCAGCGAGACCCCGGCGGTCTGGGTGTGGAAGCGCAGCCACTGCGCCTTCTCGCTCGTGGCGCCATAGACGTCGCGCATCCAGCGGGCCCAGATCCGGCGCGCGGCCCGGAACTTCGCGATCTCCTCGAAGAAGTCGAGATGCGCGTCGAAGAAGAAGGACAGCCCGGGGGCGAAGGTGTCGACGTCCAGGCCTCGGGAGAGGCCCAGCTCCACGTAGCCGAAGCCGTCGGCGAGGGTGTACGCCAGCTCCTGCGCGGCCGTCGCGCCCGCCTCACGGATGTGGTAGCCGGAGACCGAGAGCGGCTTGTACGCGGGGATGCCGCGCGCGCAGTG
Source organism: Streptomyces sp. NPDC001219 (assembly GCF_053597915.1). Lineage (NCBI taxonomy): Bacteria > Bacillati > Actinomycetota > Actinomycetes > Kitasatosporales > Streptomycetaceae > Streptomyces > Streptomyces sp. NPDC001219. The sequence continues at coordinate 17,035 of NZ_JBSFJF010000035.1, forward strand.
CTCCATCAGGTCGCCGATCAGCCGCAGATGGGGCTCCGGCTGGAAGAGCCACTCCTTCTGGGCGATGTACTCCTTGAAGATGTCCGTCTGGAGCGTGCCGTTCAGCACCCCCGGGTCGATGCCCTGCCGCTCGGCGGCGACCAGGTACATGCAGAAGACGGGGACGGCGGGACCGCTGATCGTCATGGAGGTCGTGACGTCGCCCAGCGGGATGTCCTTGAAGAGGACCTCCATGTCGGCGGCCGAGTCGATGGCCACGCCGCAGTGCCCGACCTCGCCCAGCGACCGCGGATCGTCGGAGTCGCGGCCCATGAGGGTCGGCATGTCGAAGGCGACGGAGAGGCCGCCGCCGCCCGCCTTCAGGATCATCTTGTAGCGCTCGTTCGTCTGCTCGGCGTTGCCGAAGCCGGCGAACTGGCGGATGGTCCACGTCCGCCCCCGGTAGCCGGTGGGGTACAGCCCGCGGGTGAAGGGGAACTCGCCCGGCCACCCGATCCGCTCGAAGCCCTCGACCGAGTCGCCGGGGCGGGGACCGTACGCCGGCTCGACAGCATCCCCCGAAAGCGTGGTGAAGTCCGCGTCCCGCTTACGGGCGGAGTCGTACCGGGCCTGCCAGCGGCGGCGGCCCTCATCGATCGCGTCAGCGTCCATACCCCCGAATTTACTAGGACGTCCTAGTACTTGTCGACGGGAGAGGCGGATGGGTCGCCCTTTGCGTCGCGAGGTTCACCGTCCGTAACGCCGCCGGGTAACGCAAAGGCGCCCGCCCCTCGAAGGGACAGGCGCGTTCCGCGGGCTTTCCGGGTGGCCGGGCGGCCGTCAGACCTGCACCGGCTCCGGAGTGTCACCGGCGATCAGCGGCTCGACCTCCCGCACCACCTTGCGTTCCACGAAGAACGCGGCGGTGGGGATGGTGCCCGAGATCAGCACCCACAGCAGCTTGCCGAACTTCCACTTGGCCTTGGAGCCCAGGTCGAAGGCGAAGACCAGGTAGATGATGTAGAGCACGCCGTGGACCTGGGAGACGACGAGGGTGAGGTCCTTGCCCATCCCGAAGCCGTACTTGAACACCATGCAGGTGCACAGCACCAGCAGCATCACGGCGGTGACATAGGCCATCGCCCGGTAGCGGGTCAGGACGCTTCGCTTCATGCCCCGAGCGTAACCAGCCGATCCGGGGCGATCTTCGCCGCCCCCCTGGAACGGAACGCCCTACTCGTCCCTGAAGTCGGCCGCCGCCACCCGCAGCGGCCGCAGCAGCGCGAAGATCTCCGCGCACTCCTCGGCGTCGTAGGCCCCGAGCCCGAAGTCCATCGCCATCAGCTCACGGGTGGCCGCGTCACACACCTCGCGGCCCTTCTCCGTGATGGTGGCGAGCGTGCCCCGCCCGTCGTTCGGGTTCGGCCGCTTGGCGACGAGCCCGGACCGCACCAGCCGGTCGACGGTGTTGGTCACCGAGGTGGGGTGCACCATCAGCCGCTCACCGATCTTCGACATCGGCAGCTCACCGGCCTTGGAGAAGGTCAGCAGCACCAGCGCCTCATAGCGCGCGAAGGTCAGCCCGTACGGCTTGACCACCGCGTCCACCTCGGCCAGCAGGATCTGGTGGGCGCGCATGATCGAGGTGATCGCGGCCATCGAGGGCACGGCTCCCCATCGCTGCTGCCACAGTTCATCGGCACGCGCGATGGGATCGAAAGCAAGGCTGAGCGGCTTCGGCACGGCCCCGACACTACCGGGCAGCCATATGGCGGTCAGCCGCGTCTCATTTTCCGGTCCGGGGCCGCGGTCCGGCCGGTCCGCGCACCGGCCCGGCGGACGCCCGGCCCCCCGGCGCCGTGCGCCGCACCTCGAAGATCGCCGCCAGTACACAGACCGCGCCCAGCACCCCGGCGGCCGGCATCACGAGTCGCAGCGGCGCGTACTCCGCGGCCACCCCGGCCAGTCCCATCGCCAGGCCCATCACCGTCATCCGCCCGGCCTGCATCACCGTCATCGCCTGGCCCAGGAGTTCCTCGGGGACCGCGGCGACGAACCAGCGGTCCACCCCGAAGTTGTACGAGATGCCGGTGCCGGTCAGCACGAGCAGCGGCAGCGCCCAGCCGAACGAGGGCTGTGCGGCGAAGCCGAGGGAGGGCAGGACGGCGAAGAGCCCCATGGGGAAGGTCAGCCGGGTGCGGGCCCGCGGTCCGAGGAACGTGCCCACCAGGCTCTCGGCGAGCACCGCCCCGACCGGCATGCCGCACAGCAGCAGCCCCGTCCCGGCCGGCCCGGTGCCGAGCAGGCCGGCGTAGGGGATCAGCAGCGCCTCGGGGATCACCACGAAGGCCGGCGGCAGCCACGTCAGCAGAAGCAGCGCCCGCACCCGGCGGTCGGCCATCAGCCGCCGGAGCCCGCCCAGCGAGGCGCCCAGCAGCGCGCCGCGCGCGCCGTCCCGGGCCGGGCGCGCCAGGGTCCCCAGCCGCAGCAGCAGCGCCGACCCGAGGAAGGTGCCGGCGGTGAGCGCGAGCACCGCGCCCGGGGACACCACGGCGAGCAGCAGGCCCCCGGCCGCGAACCCGGCGAGCTGCGCGCTCTGGTTCACCAGGCGGATCACCGAGCGCCCCAGGACGAACAGCTCCCCCTCGCCGAGGATCTCCCCCAGCGTCGCGGCCCGGGTCCCGGCGAAGACCGGCGCGACGGCCGCGAGCACACAGCGCAGCACCAGCAGCACCCCGACCGGTGTGCCCGGCACCACCATCCCCGCCGCCGCCAGCGCGCACAGCAGATCGCAGCCGACCAGCACCCGCCGGGCCGGATACCGGTCGGCGACCGCCGACAGCAGCGTCCCGCCGATGACGTACGGCGCCAGCCCCAGCGCGAAGGTCAGCGCGCTCAGCAGCGGCGACGCGGTGAGCCGGAAGACGAGGACGGACAGCGCGATCTCGCAGACGACCACGCCGAGGGAGGACAGCAGATGCGCGGCGAAGACGTACCGGAACTCGGGGACGGCGAAGACGGCGCGATAGCCGTCCGGGCGGGCGCGGGCGGCGGCCGGTGCGGCATCGGCGGCGCCCGCACCGGGGCAGGCGGGGAGGCGGCCCGACGGCGCGGACCCGGAGGGCGAGGACATGGCCGCAGCCTGCCGGAGCCCGGTGCCGCCCCGTAGTCTTTCGGCTCCAGCCGAATCCCGTGTCGGAGGGAGCGCCCGGCCGTGCCGGTGAACCTGCATTTCGGCGCCGACGACCTGCTCCGCATCCGGTTCGCCGTCTCCCCGCTGTGCGAGACCCATGAGGCGGTACGGACCCTGCGCCGCACCGACCGGCACGGCTATCACACACCGTGGCTGCGCCGGATGCGCGAGACGCTGGCCGGGCTGGACCTGGCGCCGCTGTGGCTCTTCATGCCGGCGACGCCCCCGGGCTACACCCCGGACTTCCTGGGCCGCCCGCCGGACGGCCCGATGGCCGGTTTCGACGAGGAGCTGACGCGGCTGCGCGCCACCGAACCGGCCCTGGCCCGCGCCGAGATGGCCAAGTCGCTGGCGGGCCGGCCGGAGGCGGCGGAATCGGCGCGCGGCCGGGCCGCGCTGGCCGATCCGGCACGGGCGGTGCAGGAGCTGGCCGATGTCACCGAACGGGCCTGGCGGGCGCTGCTCGCCCCGGACTGGCCGCGGCTGCGGGCGCTGCTGGAGGCCGAGATCGCCTACCGGTCACGGCAGTTGGCGGACGGCGGGCTGCAGCGGCTGTTCGCCGATCTGCATCCGCGGCTGTCCTGGTCGGGGGACACCCTGACGGTCCGGACCCGGACCGACTTCGCCCAGATGCAGGACCTGGACGGCCGCGGGGTGCTGCTGCTGCCCAGCGTGTTCGTGTGGCCGGACGTGGTCAGCGGGTTCGACCCGCCGTGGCAGCCCACGGTGATCTACCCGGCGCGCGGGATCGGCGGGCTGTGGACCGAACCGGAGACGGGTGTGGCGCTGGCCCGGCTGCTGGGGGCGAACCGCGCCGCCGTACTGGCCGCGCTCGACGTGCCGTCGACCACGACGGCCCTGGCCCACCGCCTCGGCCTGGCGGCGTCCTCCGTCTCGGGGCATCTGTCCGTGCTGCGCGACGCCGGTCTGCTGACCTCGCGCCGGCACGGACATCAGGTGCGGTACGAGCGCACCCCCCTGGGGATCACCCTGGCGGCGGGCGGCTGACGCCCCGGCGGGGCGCCGGAAGGGACCGCTCAGGCCCGGCGGGTGCCGTCCGCGGCGAGATGCCGCTCCACGGTCTCGACCTTCGAGGTCAGCCCGTCGGTGACCCCGGGCCGGATGTCCGCCTTGAGCACCAGCGAGACCCGCCCGCAGCGGGCCTCGACGGCCGCGACCGCGCGCTTGACGACGTCCATGACCTCGTCCCACTCACCTTCAATGGAGGTGAACATGGCGTCCGTACGGTTCGGCAGTCCGGACTCACGGACGACCCGGACCGCGTCGGCGACGTACTCACCGACGTCCTCGCCGACGCCCAGCGGGCTCACCGAGAAGGCGACGATCATACGTTCACGACGCCTTCCTTGCGGGCGCGGGCGGCGATCACGCCGGCCTCCTCCTCGCGCTTGAGGATGCGGTCCCCGTAGAGGCCGCCGAACGGCACGATCGCCAGCACGAAGAACAGGGCGACGCGCTTGAACGGCCACTTGGTGCGGTTCCACACGTCCAGCAGCAGCACCACGTAGGTGATGAAGAGCAGGCCGTGGATCATGCCGAGCGGCATCACCAGGGAGTCGTAGTCGAAGGCCAGGCGGAAGCCGGTACCGAAGATCAGCAGCGCCGGGAAGGAGAGCGCCTCCGGGATGGATGCCAGGCGCAGTCGGTGCAGGGCGGCAGCGGTCTTGATGTCCACGGGAACCTCGTTCGGGTGGCAGATGGGCAGTCGGCGCGCAGCGCCGTCTTCTTGGGGTGGAGGGCGGGCGCACGGCTTGTGCAAGAGTTCACAAGCTTCGCCCCATTGTTACAGCCGCCTCCCTGATCACCGCGCCGGGGGGCGGGAACCTTGCGGCGGCCCCGCGGCGACCCGGCCGCGGGGGAAGAAATCAGGGCGAAGTCAGGGACAAAGGACCTGCCCCGCACGGCCCCGGACGGCTACGGTCTGGTCCGTGGCTCAGTTTCGGCTCCAGGGGAGCAAGGTGCTCGCCGTCGACATGACGGGCGACGCCGTCAAGGCGAAAAACGGTGCGATGGTCGCGTACGACGGCCAGATGTCGTTCAAGAAGATGTCCGGCGGCGGCGAGGGCCTGCGCGGCATGGTCACCCGGCGGATCACGGGCGAACAGATGGCCGTGATGGAGGTGAAGGGCCACGGCACCTGCTTCTTCGCCGACCGCGCGAGCGAGATCAACCTCGTGCAGCTGCAGGGCGAGAAGCTGTTCGTGGAGGCCAGCAACCTGCTGTGCACGGACGCCGCGCTCCGTACGGGCACGACCTTCACCGGCCTGCGCGGCGCCTCCCAGGGCAACGGCCTGTTCACCACCACCGTCGAGGGCAGCGGCCAGGCGGCGATCACGTCCGACGGCCCCGCGGTGGTGCTGCGGGTCACCAAGCAGTACCCCCTCCAGGTCGACCCGGGCGCCTACGTCGCCCATACCGGCGACCTCAAGCAGCACTTCCAGTCCGGGGTGAACTTCCGCACCCTCATCGGGGAGGGCTCCGGCGAGGCCTTCCAGATCCGCTTCGAGGGCGAGGGCCTGGTCTACGTCCAGCCCAGCGAGCGCAACACCGTGGGAGGTGAGGTCTGATGCCGTTCACGGCGCTCAACCCGCGCGTGGTGGAGTCCAGGATCGGTCCGGGGCAGCGGATGTTCAGCCAGCGGGGCGCGATGCTCGCCTACCGCGGCGAGGTCTCCTTCACCCCCAACATCCAGGGCGGCCAGGGCGGTATCGGCTCGATGATCGGCCGCCGGATCGCCGGCGAGGCCGCCCCCCTGATGACGGTGGAAGGCACCGGAACGGTCATGTTCGGGCACGGCGGCCATCACGTCCATGTCGTCGACCTGACCGGCGAGACGCTCTATGTCGAGGCCGACCGGCTGCTGGCCTTCGACGGCGGCCTGGAGCAGGGCACGATGTTCATGGGCTCCCAGGGCGGCGTGATGGGCATGGTGCGCGGCCAGGTCACCGGCCAGGGCCTGTTCACCACGACCCTCAAGGGCGTCGGCTCGGCCGCGGTGATGGCGCACGGCGGGGTGATCGAGCTGCCGATCACGCCCCAGCGCCCGGTCCATGTCGACCCGCAGGCCTATGTCGCCCACCGCGGCGACGTCCGCAACAAACTGTCCACGGCGCTCGGCTGGCGTGACATGGTCGGCCGCGGCTCGGGCGAGGCCTTCCAGCTGGAGCTGTCGGGCCAGGGCACCGTCTACGTCCAGGCGTCGGAGGAGAAGCTGTGACCGGTCCCGTCATCCACGACGTCTCCTCGCTGCCCGCCGACGACAACGTCAACCCCTATGCCTTCAGCGTCGAGCTGGACGGCCAGTGGTTCCTGCAGAAGGGGAAGATGATCGCCTACTACGGGCAGATCGACTTCCACGGCATCGGACACGGCCGCCTGGACCGCCTGGTCGCCGGAAGTTTCCATTCGCCACTGCACGCCGCGGACTGGGTCGTCGCCGAGGGCCGCGGAAAGATGCTGCTCGCGGACCGTGCCTTCGATGTCAACTCCTTCGATCTGGAGGACGGCAACCTGACGATTCGCTCGGGCAACTTGCTCGCATTTCAGCCATCTCTGTCGCTGAAGCAGTCGATCATCCCGGGTTTCCTCACCCTCATCGGGACGGGCAAGTTCGTGGCCGCCTCCAACGGCCCGGTGGTCTTCATGGAGCCGCCGATCCGGGTGGACCCGCAGGCGCTCGTCGGCTGGGCGGACTGCCCCTCCCCGTGCCATCACTACGACCACCAGTACCTGCGGGGATTCCTCGGCGGCCTGCGCGCGCACACCGGCCTCGGCGGGGCGTCCGGAGAGGAGCACCAATTCGAGTTCGTCGGGGCCGGCACGGTGCTGCTGCAGTCGACGGAGCTGCTGATGCCGGAGCTGGACACCGGCGCGGTGCCCACCGAAGCGGGCGTTCCGGGCGGGGGCGGACACGTCCAGCAAAGTGGCTCACAACTGCCCCAGTTGCCCGGCAACCTCGGGAGCCTCCAACGCCGCTTCGGGCTGTGAGCGGTACTCTGCGGACGGTGACCTCGAACGTCTGACCAACACCCGGCCCCCGCCGGACGAGGCACCACCCCCCGGCCTGATTAATTCGCTTTTCAACTTTTACGGGTAGAATTCACTCCATGACGACCGACAGCGACACCCCCTGGCTGACCGACCAGGAGCAGTGTGCCTGGCGCACCCACCTCGACGTCAGCAGGCTGCTGATGCACCAACTCGAGCGCGATCTGCAGCCGTTCGGCCTGACGAACAACGACTACGAGATCCTGGTCAACCTCTCCGAGGCCGAGGACCGGCGCCTCCGGATGAGCGACCTGGCCGCCAGCACCCTGCAGTCCAAGAGCCGTCTCTCCCACCAGATCACCCGGATGGAGAACGCCGGCCTGGTGCGCCGCGAGAGCTGCGAGTCGGACCGCCGCGGCCTCTACGCCGTCCTCACGGACGAGGGCTGGGACACCATGCGCCGGGTCGCCCCGCACCATGTCACCTCGGTCCGCAAGCACTTCATCGACCTGTTCACCGCCGAGGACCTCCAGGCGCTGCGCACCTCGCTCACCCCGGTGGCCGAACACCTCCGCAAGGAGCGCGGCGGCCTCTGACCGCCCGGCCTCGGCCCCTGACCCGGGCCGAGGCCCCGCCGTCCGGCCCACGAAGGACTCAGCCGGCCACCGGCAGCCGCAGCTCGAAGACCGAGCCCTCGCGCACGGCCAGCGAACCGCCGTGCCGCACCGCGACATCCCGCGCGATGGCCAGCCCCAGCCCGGCCCCGCCGTCGTCCCGGGTCCGTGCGTCATCGAGCCGGACGAACCGCTCGAAGATCCGCTCCCGCTCGCTCTCCGGCACCCCGGGCCCGTCGTCCTCGACCCGCAGCACCACCCACTCCCCCTCGCACGCCACGGCCACCCGTACGGACGCCTCAGCATGCCGCTGCGCGTTGTCCAGCAGGTTCGTCAGCACCCTCCCCAACTGCCCGCGGGACCCCGCCACTTCCCCGCTCGCCAGCTCGCCGAGCCGCACCGGAATCCGGTCCGTGACCCGCTGCGAGCTCTCCTCGCGCACCATCGCCGCCAGATCGACCCGGGCCTCGGACGGCCGCTCCCCCGCGTCCAGCCGGGCCAGCAGCAGCAGGTCCGCGGCCAGCCGCTGAAGCCGCACGGTGTCCTCCACGGCACCCGGCACATCCAGCAACTCCGGGTGCGCCACCCCCACTTCCAGCTGCGTCCGCAGGCTCGCGATCGGGCTGCGCAGCTCGTGCGAGGCGTCCGCGACGAACCGCCGCTGCCGCTCCACCGACGACTCCAGCGCCGCCAGCGTCTCGTTGGTCGTCCGGGCCAGCCGGCCGATCTCGTCCTTCGACGACGGCACCGGCACCCGCCGGCTCAGATCCGTACTCGCGGTGATCGCGGCCATCTCCCCGCGAATCCCCTCCACCGGCCGCAGCGCCCGCCGGGTCACCAGCCAGGTCACCCCCGCCACCACCCCGAGCAGCAGCGGCAGCCCGATCAGCATGGCGTTCCGCACGGACGCGACGGCGTCCTCCTCCGGCGCCAGCGCCGACCCCGCGCGCACCGTCGCCGACTCACCGCGGGTGTCCTTGGCCTCGACCAGCGCGAACCGGTAGTCGGCCACCGACCCGTCGACCTTCGCGGTCCCGTCCCGGTAGGTGACGTCCTCGTCGACCTCCCCCGCCCGGAGCCCGCGGTCGTCCTCGTCGTCCTCGTCGTCGTCACCGGCCTGCGGCGGGACGCTCCCCGCACCGCCCGGTGCGCCCGTCACCCGCTTCCCGTCGACGGACTGCACGTCCTCGCCGACCGCCAGCACCCGCCCGTCGTCGGCGGCGACCACCACCGGGTGCTCGTCGCCGTCCGGCAGATCCAGCTTGCCGTACGGCTTCCCCGTGGCGATCTGCGCGGCCACCTCGCGCGCCGCGACCTCCGCCTGCAGCCCGGCCCGGCCCTGCAGCTTGTTGCTCAGCACCAGCAGCACCGCCGTACCCGCCGCGATCAGCGCCAGGGCCACCACCACGGTCGCTCCGGCCGCCGCCCTGGCCCGTACCGAGCCCAGCACGCTACCCACCGGACACCAGCCGGTATCCCGCGCCGCGCACCGTCACGATGTGGCCGGCGCCGAGCTTGCGCCGCAGTGCGCTCACGTACACCTCGATGATGTTGACATCGCCCTCATAGGCGAAGTCCCAGACGTGCTCCAGGATCTCCGCCTTGGAGACCACCTCGCCCGCCCGCAGCGCCAGTTGCTCCAGCACGGCGAACTCCTTCGTCGTCAGCGTCACCTCGGCGCCGTCCCGCTCGACCCGCCGCGCGCCCTGGTCGATGGCCAGCGGCCCCACCCGCAGCACCGGCGGCGCGGTCCGGCCCCGCCGCCGCAGCAGCGCCTTCACCCGCGCCACCAGCACCACGTACGAGAACGGCTTGGTCAGATAGTCGTCGGCGCCGGTGTCCAGCCCCTCGGCCTCGTCGTACTCACCGTCCTTGGCGGTCAGCATCAGGATCGGCACCTCGTGACCGGCCGCCCGCAGCGCCCCGCACACGCGGTAGCCGTTCATCCCCGGCAGCATGATGTCGAGCACGAGCAGGTCGTAGCTCTCCTCACTCGCCTGGCGGAGCCCCACCAGACCGTCGTGCACCACATCGACCGCGTACCCCTCGGCCATCAGTCCCTTGGCCAGGGAGAGGGCCAGCCGTTTCTCGTCCTCCACGAGCAGAAGCCGGTACGGACGGTGCCCGGCGGGGCCGGGCGGACGGTGGTGCGTGACGGGCGGGTGCATGCGCTCCACCATGCCATTCCCTCCCTGAAGCCCCCTTCAGGTGCCTTCAGGTCCCCTTCAGCTTCGGTTCGCCAGTGTGGTGCCACAACCGATCGCAAGGGGAGAGAAACATGAAGCGCCAACTGATCATCGCCACCGCCGCCGCGGCCGCCCTCGTCGCCGGCGGAACGGTCACCGCCATGGCGGTCAGCGGCGACGGCTCCGGCAGCGCCCGCTCCGGCGCCCCGGTCTCGGCGCAGCCTGCCGCCCACGACGCGGCGGCATCCTCGGGCACCGCCCAGGTCCAGGACGGCCGCTCCAGCGTCCGCATGCAGGACGACGACGGCCAGGAGGACACCCGCGAGGCCCGCGCCGCCAAGGTCAGCGCACCGGACGCCGCGGCCGCCGCCCTGAAGGCCGTCCCCGGCACCGTGACCGGCCTCGACCTGGACACCGACCGTCCCGGCCTGGTCTGGGAAGCGGATGTCCTCGGCAAGGACGGCAAGTGGCACGAGGTCACCCTCGACGCCGGTACCGCGCGCGTGCTGAACCAGCACGTCGACCAGGACGACGACGATGACGACGCCGACGAGCGCGCCGCCGCCCGCGACGCCCGCACGGACGCCGCGACCGCCGCCCGCACCGCCGCCTCCCACGGCACCGTGACCTCCCTCGAACTGGACGACGACCACCGGTCCAAGGCCTGGGAGGTCGAGACCGTCACGAACGACGGCAAGGAGCACAAGCTCCTGGTGGACGCCCAGTCCGGCAGCCTGAACACCGCTCCGGCCCAGGACACGGACGACGACGGCAACGACGACGACTGACCCCCGATCGCCCCGCCAGGCCCCGCTCACGTCTTCTGTGGGCGGGGCCTCCGGCTGTGCGGGTTTGCCGTGGGCTGGGGCCGGTTCGCCTACGGGTGGTGGGTGGTGGGTCGGAGGGGACGCCCGGTAACCCGTCCTCGGCGCGGGCGGCCCTGGTCCCGGAGGTTGGGAGCCCCGTTGTTCGCTCCGGGTCCTGCGGGCGGCTCACCGGACATCCCCTCCGACCGCCGTTCGTACGCGGCTGACCCGCCGTACCGATTCCGGTCTACGGCACGCGTACGGCATCCCCTTGGCAGGCAGCTGGTTCGGCCCACCCGCAGCTTGGGCGCGGCTGAGTCGTGGTCGTGACGCGCGGTGTCACTGTCCGGCGGTCGGCAACGGGGGATGGTCGGAGGGGATGTACCGGGGCCCGCCCGCAGGACCGGAGCGAACACCGGGGCACTCAATCCCATGGACCCGCGTCGCCCGCGCCGATGGGGGCACCTCCCGGCCGAAGGCTGGGGGAGGGTCCCGGTGCGTCCCCTCCGGCCCCCGCGGCAACCACAAGCCCCGCAAAACCCCAGCCCCCGCCGGGCCCGCACACAACCCCGACACGGCGACCAGATCGCGCCCCAAAGGGGCGCGGGGAACTGCGCGCCCAGCCACAACCGCACCCCGCAGCCGATCAACAGCCGCAGCCGAACGCCCCCTCAGCCCCCGTTCGTCAGCCCCTCAACCAACTCGTCGGCCGCCCGATACGGATCGGTCTCCCCCGAGACGATGCGCTCCGCCAACGCATCCAGTCGGCGATCACCCCGCAGATCGCCGATCCGCTCACGCAGCGCCGTGACGGCGATCGTCTCGACCTCGTGCGCCGCCCGGGACCGCCGCCGCTGCGCGAGCACCCCCCGCTCCTCCATCCAGGCGCGGTGCTTCTCCAGCGCCTCGACGACCTCGTCGACCCCTTCGCCCCGCGCCGCGACGGTCTTGACGATCGGCGGCCGCCAGTCCCCGGGGGACCGGGATTCGCCGAGCCCCAGCATGTGGTTGAGCTCGCGGGCGGTGGCGTCGGCGCCGTCCCGGTCGGCCTTGTTGACGACGTAGACGTCGCCGATCTCCAGGATTCCGGCCTTGGCCGCCTGGATGCCGTCGCCCATGCCGGGCGCCAGCAGCACCACGCTCGTGTCGGCCTGGGAGGCGATCTCCACCTCGGACTGGCCGACGCCGACCGTCTCGACGAGCACCACGTCGCAGCCCGCCGCGTCCAGGACGCGGATCGCCTGGGGCGCGGCCCACGCCAGGCCGCCCAGATGGCCGCGGGTGGCCATCGAGCGGATGTAGACGCCGGGATCGGAGGCGTGTTCGCTCATCCGGACCCGGTCGCCGAGCAGCGCGCCGCCGGAGAACGGGGAGGACGGGTCGACGGCGAGCACGCCGACCCGTTTGCCCGTCTTGCGATAGGCCGTCACCAGCGCGGAGGTGGTGGTGGACTTGCCCACCCCGGGGGAGCCGGTCAGCCCGACCACATAGGCGTTGCCGGTGAGCGGCGCCAGGGCCGCCATCACCTCGCGCAGCTCCGGTGACGCCCCCTCCACGAGGGAGATCAGCCGTGCCACGGCCCTCGGCCGGCCCTGCCGTGCCTGTTCCACCAGCTGGGGGACGTCCACCATCGCCGCTCGGCTCCTTCTGCTCGCTCGTACGCGACTCGGCCCGCCCGTACGCACCGGCGTACGGGCCCTCGGTTACTTACCCGGTACGCGGATGATCAGCGCGTCGCCCTGACCGCCGCCGCCGCACAGCGCGGCGGCACCCACGCCACCGCCCCGCCGGCGCAGCTCCAGCGCGAGATGCAGCACGATCCGGGCGCCGGACATCCCGATCGGGTGACCCAGGGCAATGGCGCCGCCATTGACGTTCACCTTTTCCGGGGACACTCCGAGGTCCTTCATCGACTGCACCGCGACGGCCGCGAAGGCCTCGTTGATCTCGATCAGGTCAAGATCGGCGACGGCGAGGCCGTCCTTCTTCAGGGCGTGGTTGATGGCGTTGGAGGGCTGGGACTGGAGCGAGTTGTCCGGGCCCGCGACATTGCCGTGCGCGCCGATCTCCGCGATCCACTCCAGGCCGAGTTCCTGGGCCTTGGCCTTGCTCATGACGACGACCGCGGCGGCGCCGTCGGAGATCTGCGAGGCGCTGCCGGCGGTGATCGTGCCGTCCTTGGCGAAGGCCGGGCGGAGCTTGCCGAGCGACTCCGTGGTGGTCTCGCCGCGGATGCCCTCGTCCTTGCTGAAGAGGACCGGCTCGCCCTTGCGCTGCGGGATCTCCACGGGGGTGATCTCGGCCTCGAAGAGCCCGTTCTTCTGGGCGGCGGCGGCCCGCTGGTGGGACTGCGCGGCGACCTCGTCCTGCTCCGGTCGGGCGATACCCAGACGGGTGTTGTGCTTCTCGGTCGACTCACCCATGGCGATGCCTTCGTGGGCGTCGGTGAGGCCGTCGTGCGCCATCGAGTCGAGCATCTCGACCGCGCCGTACTTGAAGCCCTCACGGGACTTCGGGAGCAGGTGCGGGGCGTTGCTCATGGACTCCTGGCCACCGGCGACGATGACGTCGAACTCACCCGCGCGGATGAGCTGGTCGGCCAGCGCGATGGCGTCGAGGCCGGAGAGGCAGACCTTGTTGACGGTGAGCGCGGGGACGTTCATGGGGATGCCGGCCTTGACGGCGGCCTGACGTGCCGGGATCTGCCCCGCCCCGGCCTGGAGCACCTGGCCCATGATCACGTACTGCACCTGGTCGCCGCCGATGCCCGCCCGGTCCAGTGCCGCCTTGATGGCGACGCCGCCCAGGTCGGCGCCGGAGAAGGTCCGCAGCGATCCCAGGAGCCGGCCCATGGGGGTGCGCGCACCCGCCACGATCACTGAGGTGCTGCCGTTCGTGCCGTTCGTTGCAGACATGCGGTGCGGCCTTCCGTTGCGGGGAAGTTAACGAGGGTTCCCGTCAATGTACTGAGCGGTACGCGCCGGGTCACCGGCAAGCGGGTGTGATCGCGCGCACGTTGCGTAACCAGCCGTGCGGGCGGTGCACTGGACCCATGCTGACGCGAATCGACCACATCGGGATCGCCTGTTTCGACCTCGACAGGACTGTCGAGTTCTACCGTGCCACGTATGGCTTCGAGGTGTTCCACACCGAGGTCAACGAGGAGCAGGGGGTCCGGGAGGCCATGCTCAAGATCAATGAGACATCGGACGGCGGTGCCTCGTATTTGCAGCTCCTGGAGCCCACCCGCGAGGACTCCGCGGTGGGCAAGTGGCTGGCCAAGAACGGCGAGGGGGTGCACCACATCGCCTTCGGTACGGCGGACGTGGACGGCGACTCCGAGGCCATCCGGGGCAAGGGCGTCCGGGTCCTCTACGACGAGCCCAGGACCGGCTCGATGGGCTCCCGGATCACCTTCCTGCACCCCAAGGATTGTCACGGAGTGCTCACCGAACTCGTCACCGCGGCGCCCGCCACCTCGACGGACCACTGACCTTCACCTTCCCCGGCCGGTAGAGTGCAGCTTCGGCCGGGGTAGGGAGTGGGGCTCGGTCCATACCCTGCCGATGATCTGACACCATTTCTTCGGAAGGGTCAGCTCCGAAAGGCGCGAGTCCGTACGACGTGACGTGTACGGGACGAGCGCCGCAGTATCGGAGACGGCCGCCACCATGACCAGGGGACGGATGGGACCGCGCAGTGCGGGGCAACGAGCGCCAGGAGCGCAAGTGGGCTGAGGCCGACCATCTCTCGCAGTTCGAGGCCGAGATGGAGCGGCTGAAGACCGAGCGGGACAAGGCCGTTCAGCACGCCGACGACCTCGGCTACCAGGTCGAGGTGCTGCGCGCCAAGCTGCACGAGGCGCGCCGCAACCTCGCGACCCGTCCTGCCTACGACAACGTCAGCCATCAGGCCGAACAGCTGCTGCGCAACGCGCAGATCCAGGCGGACCAGCTGCGTACCGACGCCGAGCGGGAGCTGCGCGAGGCACGGGCACAGACCCAGCGGCTGCTGCAGGAGCAGGCCGAGCGGCAGTCCCGGCTGGAGGCCGAGCTGCACGCCGAGGCGGTCAACCGCCGGCAGCGGCTCGACGAGGAGCTGAACGAGCGCCGGCAGACCGTTGAGTCGCATGTCAACGAGAACGTCGCCTGGGCCGAACAGCTGCGCGCCCGTACGGAGTCGCAGGCCCGCCGGCTCATGGAGGAGTCCCGCAGGGAGGCCGAGCAGGCGCTGGCCACCGCGCGGACCGAGGCCCAGCGGCTGGCCGAACAGGCCAGGGAGCGGCTCGGCACCGAGGCCGCGGAGGCCCGTACCGAAGCGGAAAGCATCCTGCGCCGGGCACGTACGGACGCCGAACGGCTGCTGAACGCCGCCTCCAGCCAGGCCCAGGAGGCCACCGACCAGGCCGAGCAGCTGCGGACCAGCGTCGGCACCGAGTCGGAGGAGGCCCGCCGGCAGGCCGCGGAGCTGACCCGCACCGCCGAGGCCCGCGTCCAGGAGGCGGACACGGCGCTGCGCGAGGCGCGCGCCGAGGCCGAGAAGCTGGTCGACGAGGCGCAGCAGAGCGCCACCAAGCGGCTGACGGCGGCCGAGTCGGACAACGAGCAGCGCACCCGTACGGCCAAGGCGGAGATCGCCCGGCTGGTCGGCGAGGCCACCAAGGAGGCCGAGGCGCTCAAGGCGGAGGCCGAGCAACTGCGGTCGGACGCCCGCACGGAGGCCGAGCGGCTGGTCGCCGAGGCGCAGGAGACCGCCCGTTCCAAGGCGGCGGAGGACTCCGCGGCGCAGCTGGCGAAGGCCGCGCGCAGTGCCGAGGAGGTGCTGAACAAGGCGTCGGAGGACGCCAAGGCCACCACCAAGGCCGCCGCGGAGGAGGCCGAACGGCTGCGCAAGGAGGCCGAGTCCGAGGCGGACCGGCTGCGCGAAGAGGCCCACGACACCGTGGCCCAGCTCAAGGGCGCGGCGAAGGACGACACCAAGGAGTACCGCGCCAAGACCGTCGAACTCCAGGAGGAGGCACGGCGGCTGCGCGGTGAGGCGGAGCAGCTGCGCGCGGACGCGGTCTCCGAGGGCGAGCGCATCCGCAGCGAGGCCCGCCGGGAGGCGGTCCAGCAGATCGAGGAGGCGGCCGGGACCGCCGAGGAGCTGCTGGCGAAGGCCAAGTCGGACGCCGAGGAGACCCGTTCGGGCGCCGTCACGGAGAGCGAGCGGGTACGGACGGAGGCCATCGAGCGGGCCTCGGCCCTGCGCCGGCAGGCCGAGGAGGCCCTGGAGCGGGCCCGTTCGGAGTCCGAGGAGCTGCTCACCGAGGGCGCCCAGGCCGCCGAGATGGTCACCACCGAGGCGGAGGAGTCCGCCGCACGGCTGCGTGCGGAGGCCGAGCAGGCCGCCGAGGAGCGCCGCGCCGAGGCGCAGGACGAGCTGGACCGGCTGCGCACCGAGGCCGAGGAGAAGGTCACCGCCGGCGAGCGGACGCTGCGCGACGCCCGCGCGGAGGCGGAGCGGCTGCGCCGGGAGACGCAGGAGGACGCGGCCCGGCTCAAGGCCGAGTCGGCGGAGCGGCGCCGGACGCTGCAGCAGCAGGCCGAGGAGGAGGCCGAGCGGCTGCGCGGCGAGGCGGCCTCGGACGCCGCGGCGGCGCGCGCCGAGGCCGAGACGGTGGCCGGACGGCTGCAGGCGGAGGCGTCGGCCGAGGCGGAGCGGCTCAAGTCGGAGGCGCAGGAGACCGCGGACCGGGTGCGGGCCGAGGCGGCGACGGCCGCCGAGCGCACGGGCGCCGAGGCGGCGCAGGCGCTGGCCGCGGCCCAGGAGGAGGCCTCGCGGCGGCGCCGGGAGGCCGAGCAGCTGCTGGGCGAGGCCCGCGAGGAGTCCCACCAGGAGCGCACCGCGGCGCGCGAGCAGAGCGAGGAGCTGCTGGCCTCCGCCCGTACGCGGGTGAGCGAGGCGCAGGAGGAGGCCCAGCGGCTGGTCGAGGAGGCGGACCGGCGTTCGGGCGAGCTGGTGGCGGCGGCCGAGCAGACCGCGCAGCAGGTGCGGGACTCGGTCGCGGGGCTGCACGAGCAGGCCGGTGAGGAGATCGCCGGGCTGCGTTCGGCGGCCGAGCACGCCGCGGAGCGCACCAGGACCGAGGCGCAGGACGAGGCGGACCGTATCCGCAAGGACGCCTACGAGGAGCGGGAGCGCGCCTCGGAGGACGCGGCGCGGGCCCGTGCGGAGGCGCAGGAGGCGACGGAGGCCGCGAAGTCCCTCGCGGAGCGGGCGGTTTCCGAGGCCATCGAGGAGGCCGACGGACTGCGCGCCGAGGCGGCCGGGCTCGTGGACGAGGCCCGCCGGGACGCCAACACGGCGCGGTCCGAGGCCGCGGAGCAGGCCGACCAGCTGGTGTCGGAGGCGACCGCACAGGCCGAGAAGCTGGTGGCGGACGCCACGGCCAAGGCGCAGCAGCTGCGTACCGAGGCGTCGGACGCGCTGGCGGCCGGCGAGCAGGACGCGGCGCGGGCCCGCGCGGAGGCGCGGGACGACGCGAACCGGATGCGCTCGGACGCCGCGGAGCAGGCGGACCGGCTGGTCACCGAGGCGCGCACGGAGGCCGAACGGATTGTCACCGAGGCCACCGAGCTGACGTCTTCGGCGCAGGACGACGCCGACCGTACGGTCCAGGAGGCCCAGCAGGCCGCCGACCGGCTGCGGGCCGAGGGCGAGCAGCAGGCGCAGCGGCTGACCGCGGAGGCGACCGAGGCGGCGGAGCGGCTGCGGGCCGAGGCCGCCGAGGTGCTGGAGAACGCCCGCAAGGACGCCGACCGCACCGGCGACGAGGCGCGCAAGGCGGCCAACAAGACGCGTTCGGACGCCGCGGAGCAGGCCGACGAGCTGATGGCGGAGGCCGGGACCG
This sequence comes from Streptomyces sp. NPDC001219, assembly GCF_053597915.1. Classification (NCBI taxonomy): domain Bacteria; kingdom Bacillati; phylum Actinomycetota; class Actinomycetes; order Kitasatosporales; family Streptomycetaceae; genus Streptomyces; species Streptomyces sp. NPDC001219. Next base: position 34,713 of record NZ_JBSFJF010000035.1, read on the forward strand.
AGGCCGAGCGGCTGCGCACGGAGGCGGCGGAGACGACCGCGGACGCCGAGCGGGATGCGGACCGTACCCGGGCCGACGCCCGGGAGCAGGCGGACCGGATGCTGGCGACGGCCACCGCGGAGGCGGACCGGCTGCGGGCGGAAGCCGCCGAGACGGTCACCGCCGCGCAGGAGCACGCCAACCGCACCCGTAACGAGTCCGCGAAGCTCAAGGAGGACGCCGAGGCGGCGGCCGAGCAGACCCGGACCGAGGCCCAGCAGGAGGCGGACCGGCTGCTCGACGAGGCGCGCAAGGACGCCGCCCAGCGCCGCGCGGACGCGGCCGAGCAGGCGGACCAGCTCGTCGCCAAGGCCCAGGAGGAGGCGCTCAAGGCGGCCACCGCGGCCGAGGAGCAGGCCGACACGATGGTCGGGGTGGCCCGCAAGGAGGCCGACCGGCTGGTCTCGGAGGCGACCACCGACGGCAACGCGCGGGTGGAGAAGGCCCGTACGGACGCCAACACGCTGCTGGAGGAGGCCCGCCGGGACGCCACCGGCATCCGGGACCGCGCCGAGGAGCTGCGGCAGCGGATCGAGTCCGAGGTCGAGGAGCTGCACGAGCGGGCCCGCCGGGAGTCGGCGGAGACGATGAAGAGTGCCGGCGAGCGGGTCGACAAGCTCATCGCGCAGGCCACCGAGCAGCAGGTGGAGGCCGAGGAGAAGGCCGACCGCATGGTGGCGGACGCGAACAGCGAGGCGAGCAAGGTCCGGATCTCGGCGGTGAAGAAGGCCGAGGGCCTGATCAAGGAGGCCGAGAACAAGAAGGCCGCGGCGGTGCGCGACGCGGAGCGGATGCGTACCGAGGCCGAGGCGGAGGCCGAGCGGATCGTGGACGAGGGGAAGCGGGAACTGGAGGTGCTGGTGCGCCGCCGGGAGGACATCAACGCCGAAATCTCCCGCGTTCAGGACGTTCTGGAAGCCCTGGAATCGTTCGAGTCGCCCGGCGGGGGCGGGGACGGCAAGGGGGGCGGCGTGAAGGCGGCCGCGGGAGCGGGTGCAACTCGTTCGAGTGGCAAGCAGTCTGAAGGGTAGCCACTCAAATGAGGGGTCATTCTCCAGATCAAACCGGCAATGACTCGATGACACGCCGTTGTGGCCCCTAGGATTCTCCTTATCACCTCACCGGTCTCTTCGACAGGAACCCCATGAGCGACACTTCCTCCCCCTTCGGCTTCGAGCTCGTGCGGCGTGGGTACGACCGCGGTCAGGTGGACGACCGCATTACGAAGCTTGTCGCCGACCGCGACAGCGCGCTGGCCCGCATCACGTCGCTGGAAAAGCGGATCGAGGAGCTGCACCTCGAAACGCAGAACGCCCAGGCGCAGGTCAATGACGCCGAACCGTCCTACGCGGGCCTCGGTGCGCGTGTGGAGAAGATCCTCCGTCTCGCCGAGGAGGAGGCGAAGGATCTGCGCGAGGAGGCCCGGCGGGCCGCCGAGCAGCACCGTGAGCTGGCCGAGTCGTCCGCCCAGCAGGTTCGTAACGACGCCGAGTCGTTCGCCGCCGAGCGCAAGGCGAAGGCCGAGGACGAGGGCGCCCGGATCGTCGAGAAGGCCAAGGGCGAGGCCGCGTCGCTGCGCGCCGAGGCACAGAAGGACGCGCAGTCGAAGCGCGAGGAGGCGGACTCCCTCTTCGAGGAGACCCGGGCCAAGGCCGCGCAGGCCGCCGCGGACTTCGAGACCAACCTCGCCAAGCGCCGTGAGCAGTCCGAGCGTGATCTGGCCTCGCGTCAGGCCAAGGCCGAGAAGCGGCTCGCGGAGATCGAGCACCGCGCCGAGCAGCTCCGCCTGGAGGCCGAGAAGCTGCGTACGGACGCGGAGCGCCGGGCCCGCCAGACGGTGGAGACCGCGCAGCGTCAGGCCGAGGACATCGTGGCGGACGCCAACGCCAAGGCGGACCGTATCCGCAGCGAGTCCGAGCGCGAGCTGGCGGCGCTGACCAACCGCCGCGACTCGATCAACGCGCAGCTGACCAACGTCCGCGAGATGCTCGCGACGCTGACCGGTGCGGCGGTGGCCGCGGCCGGTGCCCCCGGCGAGGAGGAGACCGTCTCCCGCGGTGTCCCCGCCCAGCAGAGCCGCTGATCTCCCCCAGCCATCGCTGGGAGGTACCCCCACCCCAGCTGTCGCTGGGAGGTACCCCAGGCAGGTTCGCCTCCGTCCGGCTGTCGCGCGCCCCCGTACCGCCTCCGTGGTGGTGCGGGGGCGCGGTGCGTACCTGGGGTAGCTGGGGTGGGGGTACCTCCCAGCGTGGGCTGGGGTGGGGGCACCTCCCAGCGTTAGCTGGGGGAGGTCCACCGGGCGGCCCCGCCCCGGTGGCAGGGGCCCTGGGGCCCGCCTAGCGTGCTCAGCATGATCGAGCTCGAGGGGCTGACGAAGCATTACGGCGACAAGGTCGCCGTGGACCACCTCACGTTCACGGTGCGGCCCGGGATCATCACCGGCTTCCTCGGACCGAACGGCGCGGGCAAGTCGACCACCATGCGGATGATGCTCGACCTGGACAACCCCACGTCGGGGTCGGTCCGGATCGACGGCAAGCACTACCGGCAGCTGCAGGACCCGCTCACCTACATCGGGGCGCTGCTGGAGGCGAAGGCGGTGCACGGCGGCCGGAGCGCCGCCAACCATCTGCTGTGTCTGGCACAGAGCAACGGCATCCCCCGCAGCCGGGTCGCCGAGGTGCTGGACACCGTCGGGCTGAGCTCGGTCGCCAAGAAGCGCGCGAAGGGCTTCTCGCTCGGTATGGGCCAGCGGCTCGGTATCGCCGCTGCGCTGCTCGGCGACCCGCAGGTGATGCTCTTCGACGAGCCGGTCAACGGGCTCGACCCCGAAGGCATCCACTGGATTCGCAACCTGATGAAGAACCTCGCCGCCCAGGGCCGTACGGTTTTCGTCTCCTCGCATCTGATGAGCGAGATGGCGCTGACCGCGGACCATCTGATCGTGATCGGGCAGGGCCGGCTGATGGCCGACACCTCGATGAAGGACTTCATCCACCAGAACTCCCGGTCGTACGTCCGGATGCGCTCCCCGCAGCAGGAGAAGCTGCTGGATCTGCTGCACGACGAGGGCATGGACGCGGTGGCCGTCGCCAACGGGTCACTGGAGATCGACGGGGTGTCCGCCGACCGGCTGGGCGAGCTGGCGGCCCGGCACCAGCTGGTGCTGCACGAGCTGAGCCCCCAGCAGGCCTCCCTGGAGGAGGCGTTCATGCAGCTGACGGCCGAGTCGGTGGAGTACCACGCGCACGACGGCGAGCCGTCGCCGGACCGGCCCGGAGCCCGGCCCGCGGGAGAACCGCAGCCGGCCGGGGCACGGCCGGACACGCCGCAGCCGACCGGCTGGGGCGCGGACTGGCAGAAGAAGAGGAGCTGACGGATGGCGGCGCTCGGGCAGGTCATTCGGTCGGAGTGGACCAAGATCAGGTCGGTGCGGTCCACGGTGTGGACGCTGGGCATCGCCGTGGTCGTCACCATCGGGCTGGGCGTGCTGATCTGCACCCTGGCCAACAGCGACTTCAGCTCGATGCCGGCCCGCGACCGGCTGGCCTTCGACGCCACCAACATCAGCTTCGCCGGGATGGGTCTCGGCCAGCTGGCGATGATCGTCTTCGGGGTGCTGGTGGTCTCGAACGAGTACAGCACCGGCATGATCCGCGCCTCGCTGGCCGCCGTACCCCAGCGCGGCACCTTTCTGTTCTGCAAGCTGCTGGTGGCCACCGCGCTGGTCTTCGTCGTCGGACTCGCCACCAGCTTCGTGACGTTCTTCGCGGGGCAGTCGGTGCTCGGTGACCTCCGGGCGCACCTCGGCGACCCGGGCGTGCTGCGCGCGGTGATCGGCGGCGGGCTCTACATGACGCTGATCGCGCTGTTCTCGATGGCGGTGGCCACGATGCTGCGCAGCCCGATGCTCTCGCTGGGCATCCTGATGCCGTTCTTCTTCCTGATCTCGAACATCCTCGGCAACGTCGAGGCGACCCGGAAGGTCGGCCGCTATCTGCCGGACCAGGCGGGCTCGAAGATCATGCAGGTGATCCCACGGGCCAACGACGAGGTGCCGTACGGACCGTGGGGCGGCCTCGGCATCATGATCGCCTGGACGGTGGTGGCGCTGGTGTGCGGGTTCGTGTTGCTGAAGAAGCGCGACGCGTAGCGCTGCGCTCTGCCTTCGGCGTAGGTGGTTCGGTGCGGCGCCGTTGCGCCTGCGGCGGGCCGGGGTCCGCTGCGCGGGGCTTTGAGGCCCGTCACCTCCCGTGGGTGGGAAAGTTGAGGTGGTTGGGGTGGTTGGGGTGGCTGTCGTCCGGGGCGATTGACGGGAACCGTCAATATGCGGATAGCCTCCTAACTCTCACGGGGGTACGAGGGCGCCTCTGCCCCGACCATCTTGCGAGGGGCGGAGAATGATCGAGGCAGTCGGCCTGACGAAGCGCTACGGCGCCAAGACGGCCGTGTACAACCTGTCGTTCCAGGTGCGGCCGGGTACGGTGACCGGCTTCCTGGGGCCGAACGGCTCCGGTAAGTCCACGACGATGCGCATGATCCTGGGTCTGGACGCACCGACCTCGGGGCACGCCACCATCGCCGGCCGCCCGTTCCGCAGCCTCCCCAACGCACCCCGCCAGGTCGGCGCGCTGCTCGATGCCAAGGCCGTGCACGGCGGGCGCAGCGCGCGCCAGCATCTGCTGTCGCTCGCCCAGGTGTCCGGCATCCCGGCCCGCCGGGTCGACGAGGTGCTCGGCGTGGTCGGTCTGCAGGAGGTCGCGGGGCGGCGCAGCAACGGCTTCTCGCTCGGTATGGGCCAGCGGCTCGGAATCGCCGCGGCGCTGCTCGGCGACCCGCAGGTGCTGCTCTTCGACGAGCCGGTCAACGGACTCGACCCCGAAGGCATCCTGTGGGTGCGCAACCTGATGAAACAGCTGGCGAGCGAGGGCCGTACGGTCTTCGTCTCCTCGCATCTGATGAGCGAGATGGCGCTGACCGCCGAGCACTTGATCGTGATCGGCCGCGGACAGCTGCTGGCGGACATGTCCGTGAAGGACTTCATCTCGGCCAACTCCGCCGATTTCGCCCGGGTCCGCACCCCGGACACCGAGCCGGAGCAGCGCGAGAAGCTGACCGCGGCGCTCGGTGAGGCGGGCGGGCAGACCGTGCCCGAGCCGGACGGCGCGCTGCGGGTGACCGGGCTGCCGCTCCCCCGCATCAGTGAGCTCGCGCACCAGGCCGACGTCCGGCTGTGGGAGCTGTCGCCGCACCAGGCGTCCCTGGAAGAGGCGTATATGCAGCTGACGCAGGGCGCCGTGGACTACCGCTCGACGGCGGACGCGCGGGCCGGTCTCCAGGAGGCCGCCACCGGGTACGCACCGCAGGGCGGCGCACCGCAGGGCTTCGCGGGCGGCCCGGGGTACCCGGGCGGTCAGCCGGGTGTTCCCGGTCAGGTGCCGGCCGGGGTTCCCGGTCAGGGGCAGCCGAATCCGTACGCCCAGCAGGCACCGGGCTACCCGCCGCCCGCGCAAGGCCACCCGTACGGGGGACCCGAGCCGTACGGTGCGCCTCACCCGTACGGGCAACAGCCCGCCGCGCCGATGCCGCCCACGGCTCCCGCCGCCCCCGCCGCCCAGCCCACGCCGCACCACGAGGACGCCCGATGACCAGCCCTCAGCAGCCGCAGCCCCAGCCGCAGCCTGAGCCCGGCCCCCACGACACCGGCGCGCAGGAGCAGGCGGCGCCGGCCGCGCCGCCGATGCCGCCCGCCGCGCCGCAGGGGGCACCGCAGCAGCCGCAGGGCACGCCGCCGCAGACGCCGCCCGCCCAGCAGCAGCCCGTCCAGCCGGCACCGGAGCAGCCCGCGCCCGCCAAGGAGGCCGGCACGATGATGCTCCAGGCGCAGACCGCGCCCGGGCAGCCGGCGCCCGGCCAGGAAGCCGGCACGATGATGCTTCAGGCCCAGGGTTCGGGCCCGGCGCCCGGCCAGGGCCAGGCCCCGCAGGGCCAGCCGGCCCAGCCCCCGGTCCAGGGTCAGGCCCCCGCGCGGCCCGCCCCGGCCAGGGAGGCCGGGACGATGATGCTCCAGGCCCAGCAGTACCCCGAGCCGCAGCCGCTCGCGGCGCACGGCCCCGGCAGGGAAGCGGGCACGATGATGCTCCAGGCCCAGGCTCCGGCCCAGGCCCAGGCTCCGGCACCGGCACCGGCACCGGCACCGGCCCAGCAGCACCAGCCGCACCATCAGCCCCAGCAGCCCCCGGCCCAGCCGCACCCCCAGCAGGGCTTCGCCGGGGCGGGCGGCTATGTCTCGGCGATCCCGGTGCGCCGCACCCACCTCGGCCACGCACTCCTCTCCGAGTGGACGAAGATCCGCTCGCTGCGCTCCACGATCTGGACGCTGGGCGTGATGCTGCTGCTGATCGTCGGCATCGGCCTGCTGGCCGCCCTCGCGGCGGGATCGGAGCGCGAGCTGGACCCGGTGCTCGGCCTCGGCTTCGTCGGCGTCCTGCTCGGCAGCCTGTGCGTGATCACCCTGGGTGTGCTGTCGATCTCGTCCGAGTACGGCACCGGCATGGTCCGTACGACGCTGACCGCCTGCCCCAGCCGGGTGCGGATGCTGACCGCCAAGGCGATCGTCTTCTTCACCCTCGCCCTGGTGATCACCACGGTCGCGACCACCGTGGTCGCCCTGCTCAACAGCGCGATGCTCAACGGCCCCGCGCCGACCGGTGACCAGTGGGTGCGCGCCACCCTCGGCGCCGGTCTGTACGTCGCGCTGCTCGGTCTGCTGGCGCTGTCCGTCGGCACGCTGCTGCGGCACTCGGCGGGCGCCATCAGCACGATGATGGGCGTGGTGCTGCTGCCGATGCTGCTGGCGCTGTTCCTGCAGGGCGAGAGCCTCAAGGACGTCCAGCAGGCGCTGATCGAGTACTCGGTGCCCAGCGCGCTCGCGACGCTGTACGACATCCCGTTCCTGAGCACCGGCCCGACCGGCTGGACCCCCGTGTGGATTCTCGCCGGGGTGACCGCGGTGACGCTGGGCGGCGCCTACGCCGCCCTCATGCAGCGCGACGTCTGACGCCGCGCCCGCCCTCAGTAGCGGGGAGCATTCCGGGACCGCTGGAGCCGCGCGCTCCGGCGGTCCCGTGCGTTCCAGCAGGCCTTGTGCCAGTGCCGGCGGTCGTCGACGTCGCCGTGCTGCGGCCAGGCGACGACATGCGGCACCCCGGGCGGGATCTCCTGGTCGCAGCCGGGGCAGCGGTAGTGCTTGGCCGCGCCGCCGCCCCCGACCAGCCGGACGACCCACTCCTCGCCGCGCCACTCCTCGGTACGTTCCAGGCCGTAGCGGTCACCGCCCATGCGGTCGACGGGCTTCGCGCCGCCGTACTGGCGGTTTCGACGCGGGGACACAGTGCACCTCGGAGAGTGACGGGATCACGGGCTGTCACCAGCGTACGCGGCGCGGTCACGGGCGAACGCCCCTCGGCAGGATTCTGCGATCATCGGGAAATTTGTCGTCAGGCCGTGCCCTTGGCACGTGTCACACGTTGTTGCCTGTAAGGGGGAGTCGCGTCGGCTGCGAGGAGGCAGAGAGCGATGCGCGTTGGGGCTTTCATCCTGGCCGCTCAATTCCCCGGTCAGGGACAGGGGGAAGCACTGCACCGCGCGGTGCGCTCCGCGGAGGTCGCGGAGGAGGCCGGACTCGACGATGTCTGGCTCGCGGAACACCACTTCGTACCGTACGGCGTCTGCCCGAACGCGGTGACGCTGGCCGCGCTGCTGCTGGGGCGGACCCGCCGGATCGGCGTCGGGACGGCGGTGAGCGTGCTGCCGACCCAGCATCCGGTGGCGCTGGGTGAGCAGGCGGCGCTGCTGCACCTCACCTCCGACGGCCGGTTCACCCTCGGTGTCGGCCGGGGCGGGCCCTGGGTCGATCTGGAGGTCTTCGGCGCCGGGCTCGCCGCGTTCGACCACGGTTTCCCGGAGTCACTCGATCTGCTGATGCGCTGGCTGCGGGAGCCCCGGGTCGGCGCGCAGGGCGAGCGCTACGCGTTCCGGGAGGTGGCGGTGGTGCCCCGGCCTGCCGAGGCACTGACCGATCCGGACGCGTCCGGCCCTCCGGGCCCGCCGGTGGTGGTGGCCTGCACCTCCCCCGCGTCGGTGCGGACGGCCGCGGAGCGCGGGCTTCCGATGCTGCTGGGCATGCACTGCGGCGACGAGGAGAAGGCGGAGATGGTCGCGCTGTGGCGGTCGGCCGCCCTGGAGGCCGGCCGGGACGGCGACGAGGTGGCCGCTGCCGGCCATGTCTCGGCGGGCGTGGCGCAGATCGCCGACGTCCACGAGGCCGCGACGGAGACCCTCACGAAGGCGATGCCCGGCTGGCTGCGGCAGGGGCTGGGCGCGCATGTGACGGTCGACGGCCGCTATCGCGCGATGCGTGATCCGCTGGCCTATACGGAGCTGTTGTGCGGACTGCATCCCGTCGGCACGCCCCAGCTGTGCGCCGACCGGCTGGCGGCGACCTCGGAGCGTACGGGCATCACACGCTTCGCGCTGCTCGTCGAGGGCTCCGGCGATGTCGCGGCGACGGAGGAGAACGTACGCCGCCTGGGCACGGAGGTCCTGCCCCAGCTGGGGTGACGGGTACGGCGGACGGCGGTGCGGCGGCGGCCGGGTGCGGACGGCCGTGCCGGTCGTGTGGTGGCGCCGTACGGGGAAGGAACCGGGGGACGGTGAGTGGTGCTGCCGCTGGCGCACCGGCACGGTGCGTCTGACCACCTTTGCGCAGCGGCAGCAACGCCGTTCAGCAGTCGCGGAGTTCGGGCGACTGGTTCAGCAGCTGGCCCCGGATCGAGGTGAATTTGGCCAGGCGGTCGTCCACCGCCGGGTCGAGCGGGAAGACCGCGACCCGGTGGCAGTTCTGGAAAGCGAGCCGCACACCGAAGTGGCGCTCCAGGGAACCACGGATGGCGTCACTCGCCAGCGCGCGCAGCAGCTGGCCGCGCGCCTGCTCGTCCGGCGGAGGCGTCTGATTGTCGGCGAACTGTCCGCCGTCCACCTTCAGCTGTGCCACCAGAGAGCTGATCATCTCCCATGCGAAGGGCAGGGAGTTCCGGACGCAGTCGACAAATGCGGCTTCGTCGACCTCGCCTCGCTCGGCCTGTTCGAGGAGGGCCGGTGAGACGTCGAGCGACATGAGGTTCTCCTCTCGCGGCCCCGCCGGGACGGACGGGGCCTAGGGACGGGACAAGGGGCTTTGCGACGGAGCGTGTTCGCCTCACAACCCCCCGCTTCAACGGTATGCCGCGCAAGAGGCCCGCACCAGGAGATTGCACATACAACCGGCCATTGGCGTGCGCCGGGGGTGCGGGGGTTTCCCCCGTAAAGGCACCGTGATCCGGGGCGAATCGCGCAGCGGGCCCCTGGTCGAGTAGCGTGACGCCCCATGCGTCTCGTCATCGCCCGCTGCTCCGTGGACTACGCGGGCCGGCTCACCGCCCACCTTCCCTCCGCCCCTCGCCTCATCCTGGTGAAGGCGGACGGCTCCGTCTCCATTCACGCGGACGACCGGGCCTACAAACCCCTCAACTGGATGTCGCCGCCCTGCACTCTCAAGGAGGGCGACGGTGCGGTGTGGACGGTGGAGAACAAGGGCGGCGAGAAGCTCATCATCACCCTCGAGGAGGTCATGCACGACTCCTCGCACGAGCTGGGTGTCGACCCGGGCCTCATCAAGGACGGTGTGGAGGCCCACCTCCAGGAGCTGCTCGCGGACCGGATCGAAACCCTTGGCGAGGGATACTCCCTGATTCGGCGTGAATACCCCACTGCCATTGGCCCGGTGGATATCTTGTGCCGGGACGCGGATAACCAGACCGTCGCCGTGGAGATCAAGCGGCGTGGCGAGATCGACGGGGTCGAGCAGCTCACCCGCTATCTCGAACTCCTCAACCGCGACCCGCACTTGGCCCCGGTGAAGGGCATCTTCGCGGCTCAGGAGATCAAGCCGCAGGCGCGGGTACTGGCCACCGACCGCGGCATCGGCTGCGTCGTGCTGGACTACGACGCCCTGCGCGGCATCGAGGACGACAAGCTCCGCCTCTTCTGACCCCGCCCGCCCTCCAGGGGCGGCACACAGCGCAACGGCCCGGTCGATCGCCGGGCCGTTGCGCTGTTCTGTGCCGGGTGCGTCCCGCGGGCCGTCAGGAGGCCGGCGCGCTCTGCGTACCGGAGGAGGTGGCCGTCCCGTCCGACGGGGTGCCGCCGGAGGGGGTGGTCCCGGACGTGCCGCTCCCGGAGGTGCCGCTCGCCGAGGGGCCGGAGGCGGACTGCGAGGGGCTCTCGGTGGACGGCTTGCCCGTCGGCTCGGTGGATGTCGAACCACTCGGCGAGGGGCCGGTCGGCTCCTCCGACGGCGTCCCGGTCGGCTCGTCCGTAGGCGGCTGCGTGGGCCGGGTCGGGCGGCCGGTGGGGGTGGTGGGCCGCTCGGTCGGCTCCGTCGGGCGGGCCGTCGGGTCCGTCGGCCCGGTGGCGGGGTCGCTGGGCGAGCCGCTGGCGGTGGGTTCGCTCGCCGAGGGCGACGGGCGGTCCGGCCGGCCGGCGGTGCCGGGGCGGGACGTGTCGGAGCCGGTGGGCGGCAGGCCGGTGTCCGTGGCGGGCTGTTCGGCCGGCAGGTCGGTGCTGTCGCTGTCGTCCGTGGTCTGTTCCGTACTGACCTTGTCGTCGGGCTGGTGGCTGCCCCCCGTCGCCCCGATGGTGACGAGGGTGCCGAGGACGGCCGCCAGCAGGGCACCGGCGCCCGCGGCCACGGCGTTGCGCCGTGCTCCGCCGAACCCGCGCCGGCTGCCCTTGCCCGCCTCGGAACCGCCGGCCACCGCCGGGGTGACCGTGGTGGTGGCCGCCGCGGCCGTACGGACGGCCGGCGTCGCCGCGGTCCGCTCGGCACCCGGCTTCTGCAGCTTCGCGGCCAGGCTGTCGAACGGCGTGGCCGCGGTGGCCTTGGCGGCGCCCTGGCGCGGTGTGGCGGTCGGCAGGGCGGTGGTGGGCGCCGCCGCTGAGTCGGCCCGTGTGCGGTCGGTGACGAGCGCCAGGGCGCGCCGGCCGGCCACCGCACCGTTGCGGTCGGAGAGCGCCCCGCGCAGCCCGATGGACGCCTCCAGTTCGGCGCGCGCCCGGTCGAGGCTGCCGGTGCACAGGGCCAGCACGCCCAGCTCGTGGTGGAAGTACGCCTCCTCGGCGACCTCACCGGCGCGCCGGGCGGCCTCCTGGCCGTGCCGCAGGGTGCGCTCCCAGGCGCTCCAGTGCAGGGCCGCGGCGAAGGCCGGGGCGGCCGTACGGGCGAGCAGCACGGCCGCGCTGGCGTGCCCGCTCTCCCTGCTGCCGGTCAGGGCGCCCATCGCGGCCAGCGCCACATCGGCCTCGGCGGCGGCCCGCTCGGGGGTCACCGAGGGGTGCCCGGCCCACCAGGCGTAGTGCTGGGCGGCGGTGTGCGCACGGGCGGCGGCGCCGTCCGCGTAGCCGGCCGCCGTCAGCTGGTCCTGGACCGTGGCGGCGAGCCGGTAGTGGCCGCCGGCCGGGGTGATCAGACCGCAGGCCAGCAGCTCGCCGAGGGCGGCGTCGGCGTGGGTGTCCTGGGTGAGGGCCGGCAGATGCGCCTGGTGCGGCAGCTCGCCGCCGAGCGCGACCGCGAAGCGCAGGGTCTCCCGGGCGGCCTCGGTCAGCCGTGAGGCGAGCAGCGGGGCGGGCGCGGCGGCCTCACCGAGGGACGGCAGCGGCACGTCCGCGGGCTCGGCCAGCCCGTCGGACTCGGCGGCCGGGGCGGCGGGCTCCGTCCCGTCCTCGGGGAAGAGGCCGTAGCCGTCGTCGAGGGCGCCCGGTCCGGCCCGCAGCCGGTCGTACTGCCGCAGCAGGGCGGCGGCCTGGACGAACCGCAGCGGCAGGCCCTCGGACTCGAACCAGAGGTCGGCGGCCCAGGCCTCCTCGTCGTCGGTGAGCGGTCGGTCCACGGCGCGCTCCAGCAGCCGGCCGCAGGCTCCGCGGCCGATACCGCCGAGGAAGACCTCTTCGAGGTGCGAGGCGGCGCTGGGGGCGGCGACGTCGGGGGTCGCGGCGATCAGGAAGGCGCATTCGGGGGTGGCGTCGAGCAGCTCGTCGAGCGCGGCGCCGCCGAACTCCAGGTCGTCCAGGACGACGATCGCGCCGATCTCGGCGATCATGCGCAGCATGTCGGGCCGGTCGGGGCGGTGCTGCGGGGCCCGGTAGACGCTGTCGAACAGCGCGTACAGCAGGTCGGTGGAGGTGCGGTGGTAGCCGGAGAGCCGGACCACGCCGTCGGGGGCGAGGTCGGCGCAGGCGGTGGCGACGGCGTCCAGCAGCCGGGTGCGGCCGGAGCCGGAGGGGCCGGTGACGCGGACGGAACGGCCCCGGGAGAGCAGCCGGACCAGGCGTTCGGTGTCCTCGGTGCGCTCTTCGAGTACGGTCTCGTGCCCGTCGAATCCGGGCGGTCCCGGCGGCAGCGGGGGTGCCGCGGCGCGGTCGACGGCGGCACGGTCGGCCGCGGCGCGTCGGCCGGGCGCCGCGGGGCGCTCACCGGGCGGGCAGGGCTCTATCTCGCTGCCGTCGACGGGGTTGACGGTGACGAGGTAGCGGCCCGAGACGAGCCGGACGACACGGGCGAGCCGCTGGGAGCCGCTCTGCGTGCCGCCGAACGCGGGGGCCGGCGATGCGGCGGGGCCGCCCTGCTCGCCGTACTCCTCGGGCCCCGGGTGAGTGGTCGGGTCCATGCTGCAAGCTCCCAGATACTTTCGTTCCGCTTCGCCCCCGCCCGGCGTCCTCGGCCCAGGAGGCAGCGCGGCGTGCCGGCTGCGCTTCCGGCCGTCCGCACTCCCCCGGCTCCGGCAGGTCACCCTCAGCCGTCGCGTCCGGTCCGGTTCCCGCCGCGGATGATGGCATACGGGCGGGAACCGAACCTTAGACCTGGACTGCGGGCCGATGCACCGCCGGGGGCGGGTCCTGACCGGAACTTCCGGGATTGCGCGATATCGCGCGGTTTACGACATTTCCGTGGTCCGGCTCTGCCTTCTTCGGCACGCTTTGCCTGCGAGCCGGATCGCTCCCCGGGCGTCCGCGAGAGCACCGGGCGGCGCACCGCCCGTGTCTCACACCCGGGGAACCGATTCCGCTTCGATGCCGCCCTCGATCGCGAGGATGCGGTGCAGGCGCGTGGCGACCAGCAGGCGCTGCATCTGGGGCGGCACTCCGCGCAGCACCAGCCTGCGGTTGACGCGGCCGGCGCGGCGGTGCGCGCCCATGATCACGCCGAGGCCGGTGGCGTCCCAGGAGTCCAGTTCGCTCAGGTCGAGCACGAGATCGCCCCGGCCGGAGTCGACGGCGGTGTGCAGGGCCGTCCGGGCGTCCGCCGCGCTGCGGACGTCAAGGCGGCCCCCGACGACCAGCTCGGCGTGGTCGCCCCTGATGTGCATATGCGCTCCCCGGTGTCATGGGTGGTGATGCCTGGACGTCTACAGATCTGACTGCCTCTCGCGCGGCGAAGTTGCCGCCTGTAAGCGAACCGATACCGAATTCACCCCATGGGGTGAGGCCATCAGGCCAATGGGCCTGACGCGGCATCAGTGCTCGTAGAAGCCCTGCCCACTCTTGCGTCCGATATCGCCCGCATCGACCATCCGACGCATGATCTCCGGCGGCGCGAACTTCTCGTCCTGGGACTCGGTGTAGATGTTGTCGGTGGCGTGCATCAGGATGTCGATGCCCGTCAGGTCGGCGGTGGCCAGCGGTCCCATCGCGTGGCCGAAGCCCAACTTGCAGGCGGTGTCGATGTCCTCGGCGCTGGCCACGCCCGATTCGTAGAGCTTGGCGGCCTCGACGACCAGCGCCGAGATCAGGCGGGTGGTGACGAAGCCGGCCACGTCGCGGTTGACGACGACGCAGGTCTTGCCGACCGACTCCGCGAACTGCCGGGCGGTGGCGAGGGTTTCGTCGCTGGTCTTGTAACCGCGGACCAGCTCGCAGAGCTGCATCATCGGCACCGGCGAGAAGAAGTGCGTACCGACGACCCGCTCGGGGCGGGAGGTGGCCGCGGCGATCTTGGTGATCGGGATGGCGGAGGTGTTGGAGGCCAGCACCGCCTCGTCCTTGACCAGCTTGTCCAGCGTCTGGAAGATCTCCCGCTTGACGTCGATCCGCTCGAAGACGGCCTCGACGACGATGTCGGCGTCGGCGGCGGCCTCCAGGTCGGTCGAGGTGGTGATGCGGGCCAGCGCCTGCTCGGCGTCGGACGCCGCCAGCTTGCCCTTGGCGACGAACTTCTCGTACGAGGCCTCGATGCCGCCCTTCCCACGGGCCAGCGCCTCGTCCGTCACATCGCGGAGGACCACGTCCCAGCCCGCCTGGGCCGAGACCTGCGCGATGCCGGACCCCATGAGTCCGGCGCCGATGACGGCGAGCTTCTTTGCCACTGCTGTCCCCTCACACCCTGTGCATTTGACGGTCTTGGGTGACGTTAGCGGTCGTGAGCGATCCTTTGGAGGGTTAGAGATGCGCGTCACGCCCGCCCGTCATCCCGCCAACGCCCCGCAACGAGGCCCTTCGCGCCCCGGGCGCCTTCAGCCCATGACGGACATCACACCAACGGGGCACGCCCGCGGGGAACGAACCGGACAGTCCGCCGTCAGCCGGCCGCCCGCACGGCGTAGTTGAGGACCTTCTCGCCCAGCAGCTCTTCCATCTCGTCGAGCAGGACCAGAGCCTCCCGGGAGACCTCGACGGGCTTGCGGCCCTCGATCATCTCGTGCGCGATCCAGCCCATCAGACTCTGGTGCACCCAGCCGATCTGGCCCGCCATCAGGCCGGGCAGCGGGTCGCCGGCCGCGGCCCCGGTCTCCTCCCGGAGGGTTTCCTCCAGGTTGGCGTGGGTCTCCTGCTGCATGTACCAGAGGCGCGCCTTGAGGGCCGACGCCCCGTGCACCACCCGCATGAACCGGTCGTACCCCTCGATGAGCCCGACCCGCGGCGAGACCGCCTCGGCCTCGTCGCGCAGTTCCCGCAGGACGGCGGCGGCCGCGGACTCCCCCACCGCCCGGCCCCGCACGAAGCGGGCGAGGCGGTCCACGATGCCCTTGCTCCGGTCGAAGAAGAGGTCCTCCTTGGCCGGGAAGTAGTTGTAGACGGTGTTGACGGAGACCTCGGCCGCCTCGGCGATCTCCGCGACGGTCACCGCGTCGAAGCCGCGCGCCAGGAAGAGGCCGGTGGCCACGTCCGAGATGTGCTGGCGGGTCTGCCGCTTCTTCCGCTCCCTGAGCCCCTCTGCCATGCCCTCACCCTACCCCTCGATGGGCACGGTGCAATTTTGGGGACGTTGCAATTTTTCAGTCCCTCTGTTTTTCTGTGGCCATGCCAGTCCTCAGCGCGTCCGGACTCGCCCGGACCTTCACCACCAAGCGCGGCGCCGTCGAGGCGGTCCGCGGTATCGATCTCGTCGCCGAGCGCGGTGAGATCCTCGGCTTCCTCGGCCCCAACGGCGCCGGGAAGACCACCACCCTGCGGATGCTCACGACCCTGCTGGCGCCCACCGGCGGCACCGCGACCGTGGCCGGCTGCGACCTCGTCCGCGACCCGGTGGGCGTACGCCGCGCCACCGGCTACGTCGCCCAGTCCGGCGGCGTCGACCCGCATGTCTCGGTACGGGAGGAGCTGGTCACCCAGGCCCGCCTCTACCGCCTCGGCAAGGCCGAAGCCCACGCCCGTACCGAGGAGTTGGCCGCCGGCCTGGGTCTGGAGGAGCTGCTCGACCGCCGGACCGCCACGCTCTCCGGCGGCCAGCGGCGGCGGCTGGACCTCGCGATGGGGCTGACCCACCGCCCTCAGGTGCTGTTCCTCGACGAGCCCACCACCGGGCTCGACCCGGGCAGCCGCGCCGACCTGTGGGAGCTGGTGCGCCGCATCCGCGCGGAGCAGGGCACCACCGTCTTCCTGACCACCCACTACCTCGACGAGGCCGATGCGCTGGCCGACCGGCTGGTGATCGTCGACAAGGGCGTGGTCGTCGCGGAGGGCACCCCTGAGGCGCTCAAGCGCGCCCACGCCGGGTCCCCCGACGCCTCCCTCCAGGACACCTTCCTCGCCATCACCGGCACCGGCCCCATATCCCGGGACCAGGCCCCCGTCGCCCTCTAGGAGCTCTCCTTGTCCGCGCTGCTCTCCGACACCGCGCTGGTCTTCGGGCGGTACGCCCGCCAGACGCTGCGCTCCCGGCTCCAGATGCTCTTCGGCGTGCTGATGCCGCTGCTCTACCTGCTCTTCTTCGGTCCGCTGCTGACCGATCTGCCGCTGTCCTCGTCCGGCAGCTCCTGGCAGGTGCTGGTGCCCGGCCTGCTGCTCCAACTCGCGCTGTTCGGCGCCTCGTTCTGCGGCTTCGGCATCATCGTCGAGAAGCAGTACGGGGTCGTGGAACGGATGCGGGTGACCCCGGTGAGCCGGCTGGCGCTGCTGCTGGGGCGGGTGCTGCGGGACGCCGCGCTGTTCGTCTTCCAGGCGGTGCTGCTGGTGCTGGCCGCGCTGGTGATGGGGCTGCGCGCGCCCCTGCCCGGCGTGCTCATCGGCTTCGCGTTCACCGCCGTGCTGACCGTGTCACTGGCCTCGCTGTCGTACGCCCTCGCGCTGAAGGTCCGCACCCCGCAGGAGTTCGGGCCGGTGATCAACTCCGTCACCCTGCCCTCGATGCTGCTGTCCGGGCTGATGCTGCCGATGGCGCTGGGGCCCAAGTGGCTCGACGTGCTCTCGCACTTCATGCCGTTCCGCTATCTCGTGGACGCGGTGCGGGCGGGCTTCGTCGGCGCCTACGCGTCCTCGGCCATGCTCTACGGCGTGCTGGTGGCGGTCGCCTTCGCCGCGCTCTCCGTGACCTTCGGCACCCGGGCCTTCCGCAGGTCGGCGGCGTAGGCTCGCCCGTATGGTGAATCTGACGCGCATCTACACCCGTACCGGCGACAAGGGCACCACCGCCCTCGGCGACATGAGCCGCACCGCCAAGACCGATTCGCGGATCGCGGCGTACGCGGACGCCAATGAGGCCAATGCCGCGATCGGCGTGGCCCTGGCGCTCGGCTCCCTGCCCGAGGACGTCGCCGCGGTGCTGCTGCGGGTGCAGAACGACCTGTTCGACGTCGGCGCCGACCTGTCGACACCGGTGGTGGAGAACCCGGAGTTCCCGCCGCTGCGCGTCGAGCAGGGCTATGTCGACAAGCTGGAGGCGGACTGCGACCGCTTCCTGGCGGAGCTGGAGAAGCTGCGCAGCTTCATCCTGCCCGGCGGCACGGCCGGCGCCGCGCTGCTGCACCAGGCGTGCACCGTCGTCCGCCGCGCCGAGCGCGCCACCTGGGCGGCCTTCGAGGAGCACGGCGAGACCATGAACCCGCTCACCGCCACCTACCTCAACCGCCTCTCCGACCTCCTGTTCATCCTCGCCCGTACGGCCAACAAGGAAGTCGGGGACGTGCTGTGGGTACCGGGCGGGGAGCGCTGACCGGGGGCCGGGCCGGCGCTAGCCGAGGGTCTTCTCCGTCGGCCGGGCCGCCTCCCCGTTGACGGCGGTCCGGCCCGGGGCCTCCTTGTCCTTCTTCTGCCAGACGAGATAGCTCAGCGCGATCAGTCCGTGGAGGCCGACGATCCGCAGGGCGGTCAGCTGCCACTCGTACAGCGACCGGGTGTCGCCACCGTCACCGACGTACCAGACCGCGAGTTGCAGCAGTCCCGCGGCGACCGCGGCCATCACCACCGTGCGCACCCACAGCTTCCCCTCGTGCCGGGCGCGGGCGAGCCCCTGGCGCGGCGGCTTGACCGGCGGCGGCCCGCCCCCGAGGCGGTGCGCGGCATGCCCGTCGACCCACCGGATCGTGTAGTGGCCGTAGCCGACCGTGAAGCCGATGTAGACGGCGGCCAGGCCGTGTTTCCCGTCCGCCGGCGCCCCGTTCTTCAGGTCGACCGCCGTGACGATCAGCAGGATCAGTTCCAGCAGCGGCTCCATCAGCAGCACCGCCGCTCCGGCGCGCGGCATCCGCGCCAGGTAACGCAGCGACAGACCGACCGCCAGCAGTACCCAGAAGCCGACTTCGCAGGCGACGATCAACGCGACGAGCACGGCTCTCCCCCTTTCAGACACCCTCGAACCGACCACTCCAGCCTTCCAGCGGCCCCCGGCCGGTACCTCGTCACCCGTGACGATCCGGGACTGCATCTTTCGATGTAGCGCGCGCTGTACGGGGAGGGCCCGGACGGGGAGGCGGCGGGCCCCGGCGCCGTGTTGGATGGTGGGATGACCGTCGGCCCCCTCGTCCCGCCGCGGTCCGCCGACGGCGTGGCAAGGTCTGGCCGAAATACGCCGTCCGCGCGGGCCGTTACGGGGCCCGGGGACGTCCGGAGGGGCACGGAGCCCGCCGCGATCCGCACGGCGGCGTGACCCGCCGCCGGGGAGGAAGCAGGACCATGACAGCCGACGCCGCTCAGCCGATCCGGGTTCTCGTCGCCGAGGACCAGTCCTCCGTACGGGCCGGTCTGGTGCTCATCCTGCGCTCCGCCCCGGACATCGAGGTCGTCGGCGAGGCGGAGGACGGCGCGGAGGCGGTCCGTCTCGCCCGCGAGCTGCGCCCCGCCCTCGTCCTGATGGACATCCAGATGCCCCGCCTCGACGGGGTCTCCGCCACCCGCCAGGTGGTCTCCGAGCGGCTGGCGGACGTGCTGGTGCTGACCACCTTCGACCTGGACGAGTACGTCTTCGGGGCGCTGCGGGCGGGCGCCGCCGGCTTTCTGCTCAAGGACAGCGACGCGGCCGACCTGCTCACCGCGGTGCGCACGGTGGCGTCCGGTGAGGGGCTGATCGCACCGGCGGTGACCCGGCGGCTGATCGCGGAGTTCGCCAGCCCGCGGACCGCGGAACGCCCGGGGCGGGACGGTCCTGGACCGGACCGGGCGGTCCTGGACCCGCTGACCCCGCGCGAGCGGGAGGTGCTGGGATGTCTGGGGCGGGGGCTGTCGAACGCCGACATCGCGCTACGGCTGGCGATGGCGGAGGCCACCGTGAAGACCCATGTCAG
Organism: Streptomyces sp. NPDC001219; assembly: GCF_053597915.1. Classification (NCBI taxonomy): domain Bacteria; kingdom Bacillati; phylum Actinomycetota; class Actinomycetes; order Kitasatosporales; family Streptomycetaceae; genus Streptomyces; species Streptomyces sp. NPDC001219. The sequence continues at coordinate 53,843 of NZ_JBSFJF010000035.1, forward strand.
CCGGCTGCTGGCCAAGCTGGATCTGCGCAGCCGGGTGCAGGCGGCCGTACTGGCACAGGAGTTGGGCGTGGACGGGCCCGCGGACAGGCCCTAGGTTTCACGCGACATTGACGCGCTGGCCGGGCGGTGCCGCCTCCAGCCAGGCGAGGAAGCCGGTCAGCGCGTCCTCGCTCATCGCCAGTTCCAGGCGGGTGCCACGGTGCCGGCAGGCCAGTACGAGGGAGTCGGAGAGCAGTGCCAGCTCCTCCTCCCCCTGGGGAGTGCGGCGCTCCAGGACCTCGATGGCGGAGCGCTCCAGGATGTGGCGGGGCCGGGGCCCGTACGAGAACACCCGGAACCACTCGATCCGGTCTCCGTTGTAGCGGGACACGCCGTAGATCCAGCCCTTGCCGCCGGCTTCGCTCTCCGCGACGTTCCAGCGCAGACTGCAGTCGAAGGTGCCGCCGGACCGCTGGATGAGCCGCCGCCGCAGCCCGAAGACGAACAACCCCAGCAGCACCAGCAGCACGACGATGCCGCTCACAAGCAGAGCGAGGAACATCTCGACCGACCTCCTCGCCTCGATGGGGGTCCCCCCACGCCGGTCGAGCGCGAGGGACGGAAACGCACCTGCATTGCCTCAGCCGCGGGCCGCTCCGGACACGTCCGGGCAGCCCGCGGCTGAGGTTCGATCTCGCCGGTGGCGGGGCTCAGTGAACGCCCGTCACCGCACGCAGCCGGACATCGGCGCGACGCTCGGCGGCCGCGTCAGCGTCCGACTTCGCTCGCTCCAGGGCCCGCTCCGCGCGCTGGACATCGATCTCGTCCGACAGCTCGGCGATCTCCGCGAGCAGAGACAGCTTGTTGTCGGCGAAGGAGATGAAGCCGCCGTGCACCGCGGCGACGACGGTGCCGTCCCCGCTCTCGCCGGTCGTACGAATCGTCACCGGGCCCGACTGCAGCACGCCGAGCAGCGGCTGGTGTCCGGGCATGACGCCGATGTCGCCCGACGAGGTGCGCGCGACGACCAGGCTGGCCTCGCCGGACCAGACCTGACGGTCCGCGGCGACCAACTCGACGTGCAGCTCAGCCACGATGGCTCCTCGGGTCTCCACCTGCCTGGCTCGGCAGATGTTGGGTCAAATACTAGTGGTCGTACGGGCCGGGGGCGGCCAGGGCCGCCCCCGGGACCGGTGCCGGGGTCAGGAGACGCCCAGCTCCTTGGCATTGGCCTTCAGGTCCTCGATGCCACCGCACATGAAGAACGCCTGCTCGGGGAAGTGGTCGTAGTCGCCGTCCGCGATCGCGTTGAACGCGGTGATCGACTCGTCGAGCGAGACGTCCGAGCCGTCGACACCGGTGAACTGCTTCGCCACGTGGGTGTTCTGCGACAGGAACCGCTCGATACGACGGGCGCGGTGGACGGTGAGCTTGTCCTCCTCGCCGAGCTCGTCGATACCCAGAATCGCGATGATGTCCTGGAGGTCCTTGTACTTCTGCAGGATCGTCTTGACGCGCGAGGCGCAGTCGTAGTGCTCCTGCGTGATGTAGCGGGGGTCCAGGATGCGGGACGTCGAGTCCAGCGGGTCGACCGCCGGGTAGATGCCCTTCTCCGAGATCGGGCGCGACAGAACGGTGGTCGCGTCCAGGTGGGCGAAGGTGGTGGCCGGCGCCGGGTCGGTCAGGTCGTCCGCGGGGACGTAGATCGCCTGCATCGAGGTGATCGAGTGACCACGGGTCGAGGTGATGCGCTCCTGGAGGAGACCCATCTCGTCGGCCAGGTTCGGCTGGTAACCCACCGCGGAGGGCATACGGCCGAGCAGGGTCGACACCTCGGAACCCGCCTGGGTGTACCGGAAGATGTTGTCGATGAAGAAGAGCACGTCCTGCTTCTGCACATCGCGGAAGTACTCCGCCATGGTCAGACCGGCCAGGGCGACGCGGAGACGGGTGCCCGGGGGCTCGTCCATCTGACCGAAGACCAGCGCGGTCTTGTCGATGACGCCGGACTCCGTCATCTCCTCGATGAGGTCGTTGCCCTCACGGGTGCGCTCACCGACACCGGCGAACACCGACACACCGTCGTGGTTGTTGGCCACGCGGTAGATCATTTCCTGGATCAGAACGGTCTTGCCGACACCGGCACCACCGAACAGACCGATCTTGCCGCCCTTGACGTACGGGGTCAGCAGGTCGATGACCTTGACGCCGGTCTCGAACATCTCGGTCTTGGACTCGAGCTGGTCGAAGGTCGGGGCCTTGCGGTGGATGGGCCAGCGCTCGGTGACCTCGACCGTGGACGGGTCCACGTTCAGGATCTCGCCGAGGGTGTTGAACACCTTGCCCTTGGTGACGTCGCCGACCGGGACGGTGATCCCGGCGCCGGTGTCGGTCACCGCGGCCTGGCGGACCAGACCGTCGGTGGGCTGCATCGAGATCGCACGGACCAGGCCCTCGCCCAGGTGCTGGGCGACCTCGAGGGTCAGGATCTTCCTGGCCCCGGCCTCGGCCGGGTCGGAGACCTCGACGGTCAGCGCGTTGTAGATCTCCGGCATCGCGTCGACGGGGAACTCCACGTCGACGACCGGGCCGATGACCCGGGCGACGCGGCCCGTGGCGGCGGCCGTCTCAACAGTGGTCGTCATTACTTGTCACTCCCCGCGGTCGCGTCGGCCAGGGCGCTGGCGCCACCGACGATCTCGCTGATTTCCTGGGTGATTTCGGCCTGTCGGGCCGCGTTGGCAAGCCGCGAGAGCGACTTGATGAGCTCTTCTGCGTTGTCGGTCGCCGACTTCATCGCACGACGCGTGGCGGCGTGCTTGGAGGCGGCGGCCTGCAGGAGTGCGTTGTAGATCCGCGACTCGACGTACCGCGGAAGCAGGGCGTCGAGGACGTCCTCGGCCGACGGCTCGAAGTCGAACAGCGGAAGGATCTCGCCCTTGGCCGTCTCCTCCGACTCCGCCACCGTCTTGTCGAGGCTGAGCGGCAGCAGCCGGTCGTCGATCGCGGTCTGCGTCATCATCGAGACGAACTCGGTGGTGACGATGTGGAGTTCGTCCACCCCGCCCTCGGCGGTGTCCTGCTGGACAGCGTCGATCAGCGGTGCGGCGATCGCCTTGGCGTCCGCGTACGTCGGGTTGTCGGTGAAACCGGTCCACGACTCCACGACCTTGCGCTCGCGGAAGCTGTAGTACGACACACCCTTGCGCCCGACGATGTAGGCGTCGACCTCCTTGCCCTCGGCCTTGAGCCGCTCGGTGAGCAGCTCGCCGGCCTTGAGGACGTTGGAGGAGTAGCCGCCGGCCAGACCGCGGTCGCTCGTGATGAGCAGCACCGCGGCCCGCGAGGGCTGCTCCGCCTCCGTCGTCAGCGGGTGCTGGGTGTTCGAGCCCGTGGCAACCGCTGTCACCGCGCGGGTCAGTTCACTCGCGTACGGCGTCGACGCCGCCACCTGGCGCTGCGCCTTGACGACGCGCGAGGCGGCGATCATCTCCATCGCCTTGGTGATCTTCTTGGTCGCGGTGACGGAGCGGATGCGACGCTTGTAGACCCGGAGCTTGGCTCCCATGGATCAGGTCCCTTCCGTCGTCACTTGCTGGTGCCGGCCGGGGCGTCCTCGCCGAGCAGCTTGCCGTCCGAGGTCTCGAACTGCCGCTTGAAGCCTTCGACGGCCTCGGAGATCGCGCCGATGGTGTCGTCGGACATCTTGCCGCCCTCGACGATGCTGGTCAGGAGGTCCTTCTTCTCCCGGTGCAGGTGGTCGAGGAGCTCCCGCTCGAAGCGGCGGATGTCCTCGACCGGCACGTCGTCCATCTTGCCGTTGGTGCCGGCCCAGATGGAGATGACCTGGTCCTCGGTGGAGTACGGGGCGTACTGACCCTGCTTGAGCAGCTCGGTCATCCGCTTGCCGCGCTCCAGCTGCGCCTTGGAGGCCGCGTCCAGGTCGGAACCGAAGGCGGCGAACGCCTCCAGCTCGCGGTACTGGGCGAGGTCCACACGGAGGCGGCCGGAGACCTGCTTCATGGCCTTGTGCTGGGCGGAGCCACCGACACGGGAGACCGAGATACCGACGTTCAGCGCCGGGCGCTGGCCCGCGTTGAACAGGTCCGACTCCAGGAAGCACTGGCCGTCGGTGATGGAGATGACGTTGGTCGGAATGAACGCCGACACGTCGTTCGCCTTGGTCTCGACGATCGGGAGGCCGGTCATCGAGCCGGCGCCCATCTCGTCGGAGAGCTTGGCGCAGCGCTCCAGCAGACGCGAGTGCAGGTAGAAGACGTCGCCCGGGTAGGCCTCACGGCCCGGCGGACGGCGCAGCAGCAGGGACACGGCGCGGTAGGCGTCGGCCTGCTTCGAGAGGTCGTCGAAGATGATCAGGACGTGCTTGCCGTCGTACATCCAGTGCTGGCCGATGGCCGAGCCGGTGTAGGGCGCCAGGTACTTGAAGCCCGCCGGGTCGGACGCCGGGGCGGCGACGATGGTGGTGTACTCCAGGGCACCGGCCTCCTCCAGCGCGCCGCGCACGGACGCGATGGTGGAGCCCTTCTGGCCGACGGCGACGTAGATGCAGCGGACCTGCTTCTTCGGGTCGCCCGAGCGCCAGTTGTCGCGCTGGTTGATGATCGTGTCAACGGCCAGGGCGGTCTTGCCGGTCTGGCGGTCACCAATGATCAGCTGACGCTGGCCACGGCCGATCGGCACCATGGAGTCGACGGCCTTGTAGCCGGTCTCCATGGGCTCGTGGACCGACTTACGGACCATGACGCCCGGAGCCTGCAGCTCCAGGGCGCGGCGGCCCTCGGACTCGATCTCGCCGAGGCCGTCGATCGGGTTGCCCAGCGGGTCGACGACGCGGCCGAGGTAGCCCTCGCCCACGGCGACCGAGAGCACCTCACCGGTGCGCTGCACCGGCTGGCCCTCCTCGATGCCGCTGAACTCACCGAGGACCACCGCACCGATCTCGCGCTCTTCCAGGTTCAGCGCAAGACCGAGCGTGCCGTCCTCGAACTTCAGCAGCTCGTTCGCCATCGCCGAGGGAAGGCCCTCGACCTTCGCGATGCCGTCTCCGGCCTCGCTTACCGTGCCGACCTCCTCGCGCGAGGCCGCGTCCGGCTTGTACGCCTGGACGAAGTTCTCCAGCGCGTCCCGGATCTCCTCCGGCCGGATCGTGAGCTCCGCCATCTGGGTTCCCTGCTCTCCTTGTTGGGCCCGAAGTTACTTGCGGGTGTCCGGGGGTCTGTCCCCCGGGGGGTTTCCGCTTACGGCCCAACTCGGGCCGCCGTCATGCTTGTGCTGGTCCCCGGGACTTCCTCCGGACCGCAGCCGGACCTCGTGGTCCGGCCGGCTGGTCCGGCGTGGCCGCCGGTTGTGCAGCTCTTGAGTTGGTGTGGCTGGGTCAGCCGGCCATCCGCCGGTCCGCCTCTTCGAGGCGTGCCGCGATGGTCCCGTTGATGACCTCGTCGCCGATCCGGACCTGGACTCCGCCGAGGACCTCGGGGTCCACGTCGAGGTTCAGGTGGACCTGCCGTCCGTACAGCTGCGCCAGGGAAGCGCCCAGGCGCTGCCGCTGCCCTTCACTGAGGGGCACCGCGGAGGTGACGACCGCGACCATCCGGTCCCGGCGGCTCGCCGCCAGCTTGGAGAGGGCGTCGAGCCCCGCTTCCAGGCTACGGCCCCGCGGCTGTACGACAAGACGGATCACGATGCGCTCGGTGACCGGGTTGGCCCGGCCGCCCAGCAGCGCACGCAGCAGCTCCGTCTTGGCCGCGACCGTCGCGTTCCGGTCGGTCAGCGCACCGCGCAGCTCGCCGTTGGAGCCGACGATCCGGCCGAACCGGAAGAGCTCGTCCTCGACGTCGTCGAGCTGGCCGGCCCGCTGTGCGGCGACCAGGTCGGCGCTGTAGGCCAGCTCCTCGAGCGCGTCCGTCAGGTCACGCGAACCCGACCAGCGGGCCCGGACCATGCCGGACACCAGGTCGGCGGCCGGGCCGCCCACCTTGCTGCCCAGCAGGCGTCCGACCAGTTCGGCGCGCGCCTCGGCGGCCTGCGCCGGGTCGGTCAGGACCCGACGCAGCGACACCTCGCGGTCGAGCAGAGCGGTGACGGCAGCCAGCTCCTCGGCGAGCTTCGCGGCGTCGACGGAGGTGTCGTCCGTCAGCGCGTTGAACTGCTCGCGTGCGGAGGCGAGTGCCTCGCGGCTCGCTCCGTTCATCGTCCGGCCTCAGCCTTCGTCGCGTCCGACGCCGCCTTGGCCTCGACGTCGTCGAGGAAGCGGTCGATGGTCCGGCTCTGCCGGGCGTGGTCCTCGAGGGACTCCCCGACGAGCTTGCCGGCCAGGTCGACGGCGAGCTTGCCCACGTCCTGGCGCAGCGACTGCGCGGCCTGCTTCCGGTCCGCCTCGATCTGGGCGTGACCGGCAGCGATGATCTCCTCACGCTGCCGCTGGCCCTCGGCGCGCATCTCAGCGATGAGCGTCGCGCCCTGCTCCTGCGCCTCCTGGCGCAGACGCGCGGCCTCGTGGCGGGCGTCGGCCAGCTGTGCCCGGTAGTCCGCGAGCACCTGCTGAGCCTCGGCCTGAGTCGCCTCGGCGTCGTCCATCCGGCCTTCGATGAGCTTCCTGCGCTCGTCCAGAACCTTGTTGATGTTCGGGAGGAGCTTCTTGGCCAGAATGCCGAAGACGATGAAGAAAGCGATCAGGCCGATGACCAGCTCTGGAATCGGCGGGACCAGGGGGTTCTCGGGAACCTCCGCCGCCATGTTCACCAGGGCGTTCACATCAGTGCCTTCCGTCTGAATGGATAGTCGATGGTTCGTTTACTGGTAAACGAAGCCCATGACGATGCCGATCAGGGCGAGCGCCTCACAGAAGGCGAAACCCATGATCTGGTTGGTGCGGATCAGGCCGGCAGCCTCGGGCTGACGGGCCAGGGCCTGGGTGCCGTTACCGAAGATGATGCCGACGCCGACGCCGGGGCCGATCGCGGCGAGGCCGTAACCGATGGAGGCGACGTTGCCGACGACGTTGGTCCTGGCGGAGCCGGCGGCGAGGTTGACCATTTCGAGAGCAGCGGACATGCCGTTACTTCCTTCTCATTTCACGGACCGATGGGGGTTGGCCACCGGACAGCTGTTGGGCTGGGAGGCGAGGGTGCTCAGTGGTGCTCGGCGAGCGCGCCCTGGACGTAGTTGCAGGCCAGGAGGACGAAGACATACGCCTGGACGGCCTGGATGAAGAGCTCGAAGGCGGTCATCACGATGGTCATCACGAAGGATGCGCTCGCGTAGACGATGCCGATGCCGTTCAGCAGGTACCAGCTGGCAAGGGTGAACAGCAGGATCAGCAGGTGACCGGCGAACATGTTCGCGAACAGTCGGACCGCGTGCGTGAACGGGCGGATGATCAGGTGCTGGAGCAGCTCAAGCACCATGATCAGCGGCAGCACCCAGCCGAGCGACTTGTCGTAACCCGTGATGTTCTTCAGGCCGCCGACGAAGCCCTGCTTCTTGAACGTCAGGCTCAGCCAGAGGACGTAGACCACCAGGGCCAGGCCCATCGGGAAGGCGATGACCGACGTCACCGGGAACGCCATGACCGGGATGATGGACCAGATGTTCATGATCCACACGAAGAAGAACAGCGAGACCATGAAGGGGACGTACTTGTCGCCCTCCTTCTTCCCCAGCGCGTCATAGACGAGCCCGCGGCGCACGAAGTCGTAGCCCGCCTCGCCGATCATCTGCAGCTTGCCCGGGACCACCTTGGCCCGGCCGAATGCGGCCCAGAAGAACCACACCACGACGATCGTGCTGAGGAACGCCAGCAGCATCGGCTTGTTGAACTCGTAGCCGCCGACGGTGAACAGGGGCTTGAAGACGAACGAATGAAGGCCCGGGGCCTCGAAGCCACAGCCGGAAAAGATGTGGCAGTCGGTCTCGAAGGCGAGCATCGTTTCAGCACTCACCGCGAGCTCCTTCAGCGTGGCGCATGGGTACGGCAACCTCGTTGTGTCGGCGCGGCGTTGAGCCACGGAGCGGCACTGGACTGGTCTTACGGATTAGGGGGCGGCGGGCGGGCGCTGGGCCCTGCCACATCACAGGCATCGGCCGCGAGAACCGCCCGTTCCATCGAGTGGAACTCGGGAGCTCAGCCGCCTGCGCCAACTGTGCCGCAGTTGGCACCGGACGATAGCAGGCCCGCAAGAGGGCATTTATCTCGGCCCTACGTGTCACGTCGGCGACCCCGCCGTCTCCGCCTTCTTCGATTCGGCGGAGTCGGGTTCCACGTACAGAATCTTCGCCTTCATGTGACCGCGGGTCTGTGCCGCGATCCACACGAGGGTGGCGCCGAGCAGGGTGAACGCAAATGCCTTGGTGTCGAAGAGCGTGGTGTTCTTGAACGCGATCAGGAAGACCGCCACGAAGAGGATCTGCACCGTGTACAGCAGCAGGCCCATCATCTGGAACAACTGCGGGTGGTTCTTCGCGGTCTTCTGCAGCACCACGAGGCCGGCCCCCATGACGAGCACCACCAGCGCGGTGCCGATGACGGCGCCGAGCGCTCCCGGCACACCCGCGACGACACCGCTCACGGCAACGGCGACAGCGCCGATGGCAAGGGTGGGCACAACGGCGTGAAGGAGTAGTCGGGCGTCATTCGACTGCATGGCGGCGCTCCGGCAAAAGATGTGGGGTGTGTCGTCATGGACGAGCGTAGACCCGGCCTGAGGTGGAACCTGCGGCCCAAGGACAGTCGCACTACGGCCCTTCGGCTCTGTACGCCGGGTTTCGTGAACGGTATCACAAACTATTTGATGAGGTCTTTACCTGGTTCGTGTGGACCCTGTCACACCTGAGCGTGAACGTGCGCGTTGGTGCACTGACGGGCCGCCTTATGTCTGGTATGGGGTCAACCATCCCGATTCCTGCTGCACGTTCGGGCGATCGAACCTCTGGATCAGCGGTGACTGTCCGCCTTACGGCGTCCCACGAAGCGTGAGCGGTCCCCGATCGCGGTGGCGCCGTGGAGGCCCGCGGGGACCGGCTCGCGCTCCTCCTCGGGCTCCCCGTCGCGCTCGTCGTCCGTCCCCGCGGCCGAGGCGTCCGCCGTCGTGGCCGTCGCCGCGGCGGGAGCGACCCGGCGGTAGCGCGGCGGCACCATCCACTCCGCCCAGAGGGGCGCCCGCGGCGTGAAGCGCGGCAGCAGGAGCAGCACCAGGCCCACCGCGCTCAGCAGGACGATGCCGAGCACGATCCACATGCTGGCGTTGTTCGCGGAGTAGGCGACCGCGCCGAAGGCGATCAGCGCCGACCAGAAGTACATGATCAGCACGGCCCGGCTGTGCGAGTGCCCGATCTCCAGCAGCCGGTGGTGCAGATGGCCGCGGTCGGCGGCGAACGGCGACTGGCCCTTCCACGTACGGCGCACGATGGCCAGGATCAGGTCGGCGACCGGCACCGCGATGACCGTCAGCGGCAGCAGCAGCGGGATGTAGACCGGCACCATCGCGTGGGTCGCCTCACGCAGGCCGCCCGCCTTCAGGTTGAGCAGGTCCGGGTCGACCTGGCCGGTCACCGAGACCGCGCCCGCGGCCATGACCAGGCCGATCAGCATCGAGCCCGAGTCGCCCATGAAGATCCGCGCCGGGTGCATGTTGTGCGGCAGGAAGCCGAGGCACATGCCCATCAGAACGACCGAGAACAGCGTTGCGGGCGCGGCCGCCTCGATGCCGTAGCCGAACCACATCCGGTACGCGTACATGAAGAACGCCGCGGCCGCGATGCACACCATGCCGGAGGCGAGGCCGTCCAGGCCGTCCACGAAGTTGACGGCGTTGATGGTGATCACGACGAGTGCGACGGTCAGCAGGGTGCCCTGCATCGGGGTGAGGGAGACCGTGCCGACGCCGGGGATCGGAATCCAGAGGATCGTCAGGCCCTGAAGGACCATCACGCCCGCGGCGATCATCTGGCCGCCGAGCTTGACCAGCGCGTCCACGCCCCACTTGTCGTCCAGGACGCCGAGAATCCAGATCAGTGCGGCGCCGGAGAGCAGCGCCCGTGGCTCGTTGGAGCTCTCGAAGACGCTCTTGAGGTTGGTCAGGTGCGAGGCGACCAGCAGGCCGGCGCACAGCCCGCCGAACATCGCGATGCCGCCGAGTCGTGGCGTCGGCTCGCGGTGTACGTCACGCGCGCGGATCTCCGGCATCGCCCCGGCCGCGATCGCGAACTTCCGCACCGGGCCGGTCAGCAGGTAGGTCACCGCGGCCGTGACGCACAGCGTCAGCAGGTATTCACGCACGGGCTGCCCCATTGGTATAGCTGGCCATCACAGCCCCACACCCTATGCGGGTCAGCCCCCTGGCCGTGAATACAGGGAGAGACGCCTGGCGCCGGCGGATGGTTCCCGCCGTCATCCGTGATCGGGATAAGGCGGAAAGCCGTGGACCAAAGCGGCGGTGCGGGAGCGGACCGCGCCGTGCTCCGCCAGCGCGTCCACGATCAGCCCGGCGACCGCCTTCATCTCGGCCTCGCCCATCCCCTGGGTCGTCACCGCCGCGGTGCCCAGCCGGATGCCGGTGCGGCGGGTGGCGAGGACGTCGGGGGTCTCGGCGCACGGCAGCGCGCAGGTGTCCAGCACGATGCCGGCGGCGGCCAGCCGGCCCCGTGCGGTGCGGGCGTCCAGGCCGAGCGGGGCGGTGTCGGCGGTGATCAGATGGGTGTCGGTACCGCCGGTGGTGATCGTCAGACCGTGTCCGGCGAGCGCCTCGGCGAGCGCGCGGGCGTTGGCCGTGACCTGATGGGCGTACGCGCCGAAGGCGGGTGTGGCGGCCTCTCCGAAGGCCACGGCCTTGGCGGCGACGGCGTTCATCTGTGCGCCCCCCTGGGTGAAGGGGAACACCGCGCGGTCGATCCGCTCGGCCAGCTTCGCGCCGCACAGGATCAGTCCGCCGCGCGGCCCGCGCAGCACCTTGTGTGTGGTTCCGCACACCACATCGGCGTACGGGACGGGGCTGGGCGCCGCTCCCCCGGCGATCAGCCCCAGGGGGTGGGCGACATCCGCGATCAGGTAGGCGCCGGTCTCGTCGGCGATGTCACGGAAGGCCGCGTAGTCGAGGTGGCGGGGGTAGGAGATCGAGCCGCAGACGATGGCCTTGGGCCGGCGGGCGCGGGCCAGGTCGCGGATCGCGTCGTAGTCGAGGAGCCCGGTCTCCTCGTCGACGCCGTAGCCGGCGAAGTCGAACCAGCGGCCGGAGAAGTTGGCGGGCGAGCCGTGGGTGAGGTGTCCGCCGTGCGGGAGGGACATGGCCAGGACGGTGTCTCCGGGGCGCAGCAGGGCGGCGTAGGCGGCCAGAACGGCCGAAGACCCGGAGTGGGCCTGGACGTTGGCGTGTTCGGCGCCGAAGAGGGCCTTGGCGCGTTCCACCGCGATCCGCTCGGCGAGGTCGACGATCTCGCAGCCGCCGTGGTGCCGGGCGCCCGGATAGCCCTCGGCGTATTTGTTGCCCAGCGGGGAGCCGAGGGCGGCGAGGACGGCCGGTGAGGTGAAGTTCTCCGCGGCGATCAGCTGCAGTCCGTCGCTCTGCCGGGCGCTCTCCCCGAGCAGTACGCCGGCGATCTCCGGGTCCTGGCGCAGCAGCGCGGTGAAATCCGGGGAGCCGGCCGGCCGGGTGCCGGCCTCACGGGCGGCGGCCCGCGCCCGGTCCTCGACGGTTTCGGCCCGCCCGGCACCGGAGGCCGGCGCGGTGGCCTGGGAACGGGTGTCCGGGGTCTCGCTACGGGGTGACGCGGTGGTGGCAGGCATCGCTTGCTCCGGGCCTCGTACGGGGACGTAGTCCCAATGTAGGCGCGGCAGTGCGATCGGGCGCGGTGTGCGGGCCGCTCGGGGGCCCCGGATGCCGTCCCCGGGGCCCGGACGGCGGCTCGGGGCTCTAGGCCCGTGCCGGGACCCCGGTGAGGGCGGTGACGACCGGGTCGAGCGCCTGGTTGATCTCGTCGCCGATGGAGCGGAAGAAGGTGATGGGGGCGCCGTAGGGGTCGTAGACCTCGTCGGACTCCGGGTTGGGTGCCAGCAGCCAGCCGCGCAGCGCGGCGGCGGCGCCGACCAGCGCGCGGGCGCGCTCGACCAGCCCGCCGTCCGGCAGGCCGGGATCGGGCTCGGGCAGCGTGGCCGGGTCTATGGCCCGCACCAGCCGGTTGAACTCCTTCAGCGTGAAGGTGCGCAGCCCCGCCGAGTGGCCCATCGAGATGACCTGGGCACGGTGGTCGCGGGTGGCGGTGAGCACCAGGTCGGCGCGGATGACGTGCTCGTCGAGCAGCTCACGGCCGAGGAAACCGGCCGGGTCGGCGCCGTAGTCGGAGAGCACGGTGGCGGCGTGCGTCTCCATCGGGGCGCCCTCGTGGCCCCATGTCCCGGCGCTCTCCACGAGCAGCCCGCCGCTGCGTGCCGCGCCGAGCCGCAGTTCCAGGGCATGGCGGTGCAGCCGCTCGGTGATCGGCGAGCGGCACACGTTGCCGGTGCTGACGTGGAGAATCCGAAAAGGGGACGGCGGAGGTACCGGGTTGTCGTCGCCTGGTCCCGCTATGCCACGCCCCAGGGGCGCCATCAATTGGCCACCTCGAGCTCGGGTACCACCTTGCGCAGTTCCTCCGCGCTGATCGCGCCCTCGCGCAGCAGCACCGGAGTGCGGCCGGTGACATCGACGATCGAGGACGGTACGGCGGCGGGCGTGGGCCCGCCGTCCAGGTAGACGGAGACCGAGTCGCCCAGCATCTCCTGTGCGGCGTCGCAGTCCTGCGGGGACGGGTGGCCGGTGAGGTTGGCGCTGGAGACCGCCATCGGGCCGAACTCGGTGAGCAGCTCGATCGCGACCGGGTGCAGCGGCATCCGCACGGCGACCGTGCCCCGGGTCTCGCCCAGGTCCCAGGTCAGCGACGGCTGGTGCTTGGCGACGAGGGTGAGCGCGCCGGGCCAGAAGGCGTCGACCAGCTCCCAGGCCTGCTCGGAGAAGTCGGTGACCAGGCCGTGCAGGGTGTTGGGGGACCCGACGAGGACCGGGGAGGGCATACCGCGGCCGCGGCCCTTGGCCTCCAGCAGGTCGCCGACGGCCTCGGCGCTGAAGGCGTCCGCGCCGATGCCGTAGACGGTGTCGGTCGGCAGCACGACCAGCTCACCGCGGCGGACGGCCGAGGCGGCCTCGCGCAGACCGGTGGTGCGGTCGGTCGCGTCGCTGCAGTCGTATCGCCGTGCCATTACGGGACCTCCTCGTGCGAAACGAATACTTCGTATGCATCGGCTGCGTCAGGCGCCGAAGCGGGCCACGTCATGGCGTCGCCCGGCGGGCGGTGGCGAAACGCGGCCTGTTGTTGAGGTCCGGGTGATCGGCCGCGTCGGCCCAGCCCCGCTCCTCGGTGAAGATCCACGGCACCTGCCCGCCCTGGGTGTCGGCATGCTCGATGACGACGACACCGCCGGGCCGCAGCAGACGGTGTGCGGTCCGCTCGATGCCCCGGATGGTGTCCAGGCCGTCCTGGCCCGAGAACAGCGCGAGCTCGGGGTCGTGGTCGCGGGCCTCGGGGGCGACGTACTCCCACTCGGTCAGCGGGATGTACGGCGGGTTGGAGACGACCAGGTCGACCTGTCCGTCCAGTTCGGGAAGCGCGGTCAGCGCGTCGCCCTGGTGGAGAACGACGCGGGACCCCTCGACGTTCTGACGGGCGTAGTCCAGCGCCTGTTCGGACAGCTCCACGGCGTGCACCCGCGAGCGGGGCACCTCCTGGGCCAGGGCGAGGGCGATCGCCCCCGAGCCGGTGCACAGGTCGACGATCAGCGGCTCGACGACGTCCATGGCCCGTACCGCGTCTATCGCCCAGCCGACCACCGACTCGGTCTCCGGGCGGGGCACGAACACCCCGGGCCCGACGGCGAGTTCGAGGTAGCGGAAGAACGCCCGGCCGGTGATGTGCTGGAGCGGCTCACGGGCCTCGCGGCGGGCGACGGCCTCCCAGTAGCGGGCGTCGAAGTCCGCGTCCTTGACGTGGTGCAGCTCACCCCGTTTGACGCCGTGCACGAACGCGGCCAGCTCCTCGGCGTCGAAGCGCGGCGAGGGCACACCGGCGTCGGCCAGCCGCTGGGTGGCCTGGGCCACCTCGGCGAGCAGAAGGTTCACGGGGCCTTCCTCCTAGTGCGCTGCGTCTTCATGGTGCGGGTTCGCCGTCGAGCGGCCGGGGCCGGCGGGGGCCGGGTCGTACGGGCTTACTGGGCGGCGGCGAGCTTGGCGGCCGAGTCGGCGTCGACACAGGCCTGGATGACCGGGTCGAGTTCGCCGTCGAGCACCTGGTCCAAGTTGTACGCCTTGAAGCCGACCCGGTGGTCGGAGATGCGGTTTTCCGGGAAGTTGTACGTACGGATGCGCTCGGAGCGGTCAACCGTGCGGACCTGGCTGCGCCGGGCGTCCGACGCCTCCCGCTCGGCCTCCTCCTGGGCGGCGGCCAGCAGCCGGGAGCGCAGGATGCGCAGCGCCTGCTCCTTGTTCTGGAGCTGGCTCTTCTCGTTCTGGCAGGAGACGACGATGCCGGTGGGCAGGTGGGTGATGCGCACCGCGGAGTCGGTGGTGTTGACCGACTGGCCGCCGGGGCCGGACGAGCGGTAGACGTCGATCCGCAGGTCGTTGGGGCCGATCTCGACCTCGACCTCCTCGGCCTCGGGCGTGACCAGCACACCGGCCGCCGAGGTGTGGATGCGGCCCTGCGACTCGGTGGCGGGCACCCGCTGGACGCGGTGCACCCCGCCCTCGTACTTCAGCCGCGCCCAGACGCCCTGTCCGGGCTCGGTGGCGCCGCCTCCGCCCTTGGTCTTCACGGCGACCTGGACGTCCTTGTAGCCGCCGAGGTCGGACTCGTTGGCCTCCAGGATCTCGGTCTTCCAGCCGGCCCGCTCGGCGTAGCGCAGATACATCCGCAGCAGGTCGCCGGCGAACAGCGCGGACTCCTCGCCGCCCTCTCCGGCCTTGACCTCGAGGATGACGTCCTTGTCGTCGCTGGGGTCGCGCGGGACCAGCAGCAGCCGCAGCTTCTCGGTCAGCTCCTCGCGCCGGGCGTCGAGCTCCTTGACCTCGTCGGCGAAGTCCGGGTCGTCCGCGGCGAGTTCGCGCGCGGTCTCGATGTCCTCGCCGGTCCGCTTCCAGTCGCGGTACGTCGCGATGATCGGGCTCAGTTCGGCATAACGCTTGTTGAGCCGCATGGCCTCGCGCTGGTCGGCGTGGACCGCGGGGTCGGCCAGCCGCTTCTCGAGATCGGCGTGTTCGCCGATGAGTTCTTCGACCGCCTCGAACATCGTGGAGTTCCTCTGCTGGCTGCTGTGGTGACCGGGGGACCGGGGCGCCGGTGGTGCGCCGCGGGGCCCGGGACGCCCGTACGGGAGCCAAGGGCCAGGACGACAAAACGCCGGTCCGGTCACCCCTGAGCAGGGGCGACCGGAGACCGGCGCCTTGCGGGTCGCTACTTCTTGGCGGCTGCAGCGCCCTTGCCGAAGCGGGCCTCGAAGCGGGCCACGCGGCCGCCCGTGTCCATGATCTTCTGCTTGCCCGTGTAGAACGGGTGGCACTCGGAGCAGACGTCGGCGCGGACCGAGCCGCTGGCGACCGTGCTACGGGTGGTGAAGGACGCGCCACAGGTGCAGCTGACCTGGGTCTCGACGTACTCCGGGTGGATGTCGCGCTTCAAGGGATTCTCCTAGGTTCGGGAGTGCACCGGGTCGTGTCGCGGGTTGCGTCACGTGAACCGGGGCCGACGGTCCAGTCTGCCAGGACTAGCCGTATCTCCCAAAACCGGGGTAGGTCCGCAAGTATTCCCCGGACCGTTCCGGGGCCCGCCGGGCCCCGGAACCCGCCTTCCGGCTACTTCACGTACTTGTCCGTGCCGCCCTTGTCACCGGCCGAGCCCTTGATCGCGGACTTGGGGATCTCCTTGTCCACCCGCAGCGCGTCCCAGACCTGCTCGCTCTTCTTCATCAGCGGCACCACACGGTCCGGGTTGGCCGGGTCGTACGTCACCGGCAGCGTCACCATGTCGATGTTCTCCGACCCGATGTTGCCCAGGCCCTTGGCCAGGCCGGTCAGTTCACTGACCGAGTTGAGTTCGGTGTCGGTGGTGATGGCCTTGGTGGCCGTATCGGCGATGTCGTAGAGCTTGGTGGGGTTGGTGAGCACCCCGACGTTCTTGACCTGGTTCATCAGGGCCTTGATGAACGCCTGCTGCAGCTGGATGCGGCCCAGGTCGCTGCCGTCTCCGCCGGGCACGCCGTGCCGGGTCCGGACGAGGCCGAGCGACTGCTCGCCGTTGAGGGTGTGCTTGCCGGGCCGCAGATGCAGATGGCTGTGGTCATCGTCGATCGCCTTGCTGGTGGTGATGTCCACCCCGCCCAGCGCGTCGATGAGCTTCTTGAAGCCGGTGAAGTCGACCTCGACGAAGTGGTCCATACGGACGTCGCTGATCGACTCGACGGTCTTGACCGCGCAGGCCGGCCCGCCGACCTCGAACGCCGTGTTGAACATCGCCCGCTGCGCGCCGGGGACGTCCTTGCCGTCCTTGGTGCAGTCGGGGCGCTTGATCATGGTGTCCCGGGGGACGCTGACCACGCTGGCCTTCTTGTGGCCCTTGTAGACGTGCACGATCATCGCCGTGTCGGAACGCGCGCCGCCCTCGTCCTTGCCGTACTCGCCGTTCTTGCCGGCGCGGGAGTCGGAACCCATCACGAGGATGTTCATCGAGCCGTCGTCGATGTTCTTCGGGCGGTCGTGTCCGAGGGCGGCGTTGATGTCGACGCCCTTCAGATTGCCGTTGAGCTTGAAGTAGACGTAGCCGAGCCCGGCCCCACCCAGCAGTGCGGCGCTGGTCAGCGTGCACAGGGTGATGGTCACTGCCCGGCGGCGCCGGGTCGGGCCCTTGCGCCGGCGGCCCGTGGCACGTATGCCGCGGGCGCGGCTTTCGGCCGTCTTCGCGGCCCCGTTGCTGTCCGCCATCTGCTCCTCAGTCCTCGGTTCGCTCGGCTGCCCCTCGCCGCCGCCGTGCTGTGTGCTGCCACGGCCTTTTGCTCCATGTCAGACGGGAGGTCGACGGGAAGGGTTGCACAGCGAGTCATGAGCGCTTTCTTAGAAATCCGCGGCGGCCGGACGGACGACCCCGGGACCTTCGCCTTCCTCACCTGGCCTTTCGTCCCCTTTTCCGCCATGGCTGGAACCGTGTGGGTTGCACGGATCTGTGCGGAAGGTCTCAAGCGCGCCCGCGGCGCGGCCGCCGGGGCGCGGCCCAGGTCACAGATCACCGCCCGCGGCCCTGCCGTACGGCGTGGGCAGCACGAAGCCCCCCTCACCCGTGAGGGCGAGAGGGGCTCGGTGTACGCGCCGGGCGGGCGTCAGTCGTTGCCGTTGCCCGCGGTCGGCGTCGTCTTCTGGATCTGCAGCAGGAACTCCGCGTTGGACTTCGTCTGCTTCATCTTGTCCAGCAGCAGCTCGATGGCCTGCTGCTGGTCCAGGGCGTGCAGCACCCGGCGGAGCTTCCACACCACGGCCAGCTCGTCGCTGCCCATGAGGATCTCTTCCTTACGGGTGCTGGACGCGTCCACGTCCACCGCCGGGAAGATGCGCTTGTCCGAGAGCTTGCGGTCGAGCTTGAGCTCCAGGTTGCCGGTGCCCTTGAACTCCTCGAAGATCACCTCGTCCATCCGCGAGCCGGTCTCGACCAGCGCGGTGGCCAGGATGGTCAGCGAACCGCCGTCCTCGATGTTGCGCGCCGCACCGAAGAAGCGCTTCGGCGGGTAGAGCGCGGTCGAGTCGACACCACCGGACAGGATGCGGCCGGAGGCGGGGGCGGCGAGGTTGTACGCACGTCCCAGACGGGTGATGGAGTCCAGCAGGACGACCACGTCGTGACCCAGCTCGACGAGACGCTTGGCGCGCTCGATGGCCAGCTCGGCGACGGTGGTGTGGTCCTCGGCCGGGCGGTCGAAGGTCGAGGAGATGACCTCGCCCTTCACCGACCGCTGCATGTCGGTGACCTCTTCCGGACGCTCGTCGACGAGGACGACCATCAGGTGGCACTCGGGGTTGTTGCGGGTGATCGAGTTGGCGATCGCCTGCATGATCATGGTCTTGCCGGTCTTCGGCGGGGCCACGATCAGACCTCGCTGGCCCTTGCCGATCGGCGTGACCAGGTCGATGATCCGGGTCGTCAGACCGCCCGACTCACCCTCCAGGCGCAGCCGCTCCTGCGGGTAAAGGGGCGTCAGCTTCCCGAACTCCGCACGCCCGCGGCCCTGTTCGGGCGCCACGCTGTTGACCGTGTCGAGACGGACCAGCGCGTTGAACTTCTCGCGGCGCTCGCCGTCCTTGGGCTGGCGGACCGCGCCGGTGACGTGGTCACCCTTGCGCAGGCCGTTCTTGCGGACCTGGGCGAGCGAGACGTAGACGTCGTTCGGGCCCGGCAGGTAGCCGGAGGTCCGGATGAACGCGTAGTTGTCGAGGATGTCGAGGATGCCCGCGACCGGGATCAGGACGTCGTCCTCGGACACCTGCGGCTCGTTGCCGAAGTCCTCGCGGCCGCCGCGACGGCCCCGGCGGTCGCGGTAGCGGCCGCGACGGCCCCGGCGGCCGCCCTCGAAGTCGTCGTCGTCATCGTTGCGGCGGTCGCGCTGACGCTGGCCGCCCTGGCCGCCCTGACCACCCTGGCCGCCGCCGTCACCGGCGTCGCCCTTGCGGCGGTCACCGCGGTCCCGCTGACGCTGGCCGCGGTCACCACGGTCGCCGCGGTCACCCTTCTGGCCACGGTCCTGACGGTCCCCGCGGTCCTGACGGTCGCCCTTGCCGGACCGGCCCTCGCCGGTCTCCTGCGGGGCGGTCGCGGTGTCGGTCTTGGCGTCCGCCTTGACCTCGGTCTTCGCCTCGACCTTGGTGTCGGTCTTGAGGTCGCCCGAGGCGGCCTCGGGGCTGCCCGCGGCGGCGGTCGCCCGGCGCCGGCGGCGCTCACCGGCCGGCTGCTCGTCGCTGACCGGCTGGCCGGGGATGTCGATCTGCTGCTGGTCCGCGGCCTTGCCGCCCTTGTCGGACTTGGCGGCCTTGCCGCCTGCCGTGTCCGCACCGTCGTCGCCGGTACGGGCCTTGGAGGTCGCGCGGCGCTTGGGCTTGGTCTCGGCGTCGGCGGGCGCGTCGGCCTTGGCCGAGGAGCCCCCGGCCTGCTTCTCCTTGATGACCTCGATCAGCTGGCTCTTGCGCATCCGCGCGGTGCCCTTGATACCGAGGCCGGAGGCGACCTGCTGCAGCTCTGCCAGGACCATGCCGTCAAGGCCGGTGCCGGAACGGCGGCGCCGCGTGGTAGCGGGCGCGGCGGGAGCGTCCGTGGCGGGCGCGGTGGCACTGCCGTCGGTGCGCGCGCCCATCAGATCGGTGGTGTCGCTCACGAAGGGTCCTTCCCTGGAGCGGGCGTCGGCCTGTCTGGCTCGGCGACCGGTTGTGCTGTCCGGCTGGGTCCTTGGTCTTGTGGACCGGTGCCGGGGCGGTGGTCCCGCCGGAAGTGGCGGAGAGATCAGTTCATGGCGCCGGCGTGAAGAGATGCAGAGTGACTCATGTCGTCACGCCGATTCCGGAGCGTGCTCACTCCTGCTCAGGCCATTGCTCCGAGCAGTTTGGGAGGCTCCCGGAAGAAAGTGGTCCCTATGGGGGACACGAAGCACCGCGCCACTCAGGCGACGAGTACTGACTTGAGGTTAACACTACCGGGTCCAACAAACATTCCCCCTCTCCAAGACCGGCAATCGTCGATCACCCGCGTGATCACCCGGCGAGCGGCAGCACGCAGGTGCCCGCCGCGTCGAGGGTCAGCCGGTTGGCCGCCCACCCCTCTCCCGCCAGTGCCGCGACCTTGTCGGCCGCCGCTTCCTCGACCAGTGCGAGCACCGTGGGGCCCGCACCGGACACGACTGCGGGGACGCCGTCCGCGCGCAGTCGGTTCACCAGGGCCACGCTCTCCGGCATCGCGGGAGCGCGGTATTCCTGGTGGAGTCGGTCCTCGGTCGCGGCGAGCAGCAGCTCGGGGCGCCTGGTCAGGGCCTCGACGAGCAGTGCGGCGCGGCCGGCGTTGGCCGCGGCGTCCACATGCGGGACGGTGCGCGGCAGCAGTCCACGGGCGGTCTCGGTCAGCACCGGCTTTCCGGGCACGAAGACCACCGGAACGATGGAACCGGCGGGGTTCATGCGGATCGCCCGCGCGGTTCCGGTGTCCATCCAGGCGAGCGTGAATCCGCCCAGCAGACAGGCGGCGACGTTGTCGGGGTGGCCCTCGATCTCGGTGGCCAGCTCCAGCAGCGCACTGTCGTCGAGCTTTTGCTCACCGCCTATCGTCACGGCGCGGGCCGCGACGATGCCGGCGGAGATGGCCGCCGAGGAGGAACCCAGGCCGCGGCCGTGCGGGATGCGGTTGGCGCAGACGATTTCCAGGCCGCGCGGCTGCCCGCCGAGCAGCTCGAAGGCGGCGCGCATCGACCGTACGAGCAGGTGGCTCTCGTCGCGCGGGAGGGTTTCGGCGCCCTCACCTGCGATGTCGATGTGCAGCCCGGAGTCGGCGACGCGCACCACGACATCGTCGTACAGGCCCAGGGAAAGACCCAGGGCATCGAAGCCGGGACCGAGATTGGCGCTGGTAGCGGGGGTGCGCACCCGGACGGCGGCGGCGCGGAACGCGGGACCGGCCATCGCTCGATGACTCTCCTTGATTGATACTGCGGTACTGCCCCGGAGCGCCGCGGCACCGAAGTGCCCGGCCGGCTTCCTGGGGTCTGTTCTGACCTGCCCTGAACACCACTGCGTTATGCCGTGGGGAGGGGAGTTGGCTGCCAGCCTATCGAAGGAAGGTTCTGTCGCGACATAGGGCGCACAGGAGGCGCACGATGCGTGTCGCGCGCCTTCGCGTGCCCCGACGCTGCCTGCCATGACTTTGCAGCCTTTGCACACTTTGCTGTGCGCGGGTGACGGGGCGCGTACCGCCCCGTCACCGGGGGCCGTACGGACCGTTCCGTCCGTACGGCCGCGGGGTGCTAGACGAGGCCCAGGCGCTCGGCCGCGGCGTCCGCGTCGATCGGGACCGTGACCGGCTGCGGCGCTCCGGCCACCGCCCAGTCCGGGTCCTTGAGGCCGTTGCCGGTGACCGTGCAGACGATGCGCTGGCCCGGGTCGACCTTGCCCTCCTCGGCGGCCTTGAGCAGACCGGCCACCGAAGCGGCCGAGGCGGGCTCCACGAAGACGCCCTCCCTGGCCGCCAACAGGCGGTAGGCGGCCAGGATTTGACGGTCGGTCACGTCGTCGATGAAGCCGCCGGACTCGTCCCGCGCCTGCTGGGCGAACGACCACGAGGCCGGGTTGCCGATGCGGATCGCGGTGGCGATGGTGGTCGGGTCCTTGACGACCTCGCCGCGCACGATCGGCGCGCTGCCGGAGGCCTGGAAGCCCCACATCCGCGGGGTCCGCGAGGCGATGCCGTCGGCCGCGTACTCCTGGTAGCCCTTCCAGTACGCCGTGATGTTGCCGGCGTTGCCGACGGGCAGCACATGGATGTCGGGGGCGTCGTCGAGCATGTCGACGATTTCGAAGGCCGCGGTCTTCTGGCCCTCGATGCGGACCGGGTTGACGGAGTTCACAAGTGCGACGGGGTAGTTGTCGGACAGGCTCCGGGCCAGCGTCAGACAGTCGTCGAAATTTCCCTCGACCTGGAGGATCTTCGCGCCGTGCACCAGTGCCTGGCCCATCTTGCCGAGCGCGATCTTGCCCTGCGGGACGAGCACGGCGCAGACCATGCCGGCGCGGACCGCGTAGGCCGCGGCCGAGGCGGAGGTGTTGCCGGTGGAGGCGCAGATGACCGCCTTGGCGCCCTCCTCCTTGGCGCGCGTGATGGCCATCGTCATGCCGCGGTCCTTGAAGGAACCGGTGGGGTTGGCACCCTCGACCTTGAGGTGCACCTCGCAGCCGGTGCGCTCGGAGAGCAGCTGGGCCGGTACGAGGGGGGTACCGCCCTCCCGGAGGGTGACGACCTCGGTCGTGTCGCTGACCGGCAGCCGGTCACGGTATTCCTCGATGATTCCGCGCCACTGACGGCTCGCGGTGGAATTGGCAGACATGGGTTCCTTTACTCCCCTTCGACCCGCATGATGCTGGCGACACCGCGCACGGTGTCCAGCTCGCGCAGTGCCCCGACGGTCGACGACAGGGCCGCGTCCGCCGCTCGGTGGGTGACGATGACGAGGGAGGCCTCGCCGTCCTTGCCCTGCTGACGGACCGTATCGATCGATACGCCGTGATCGGCGAAGATGTTCGCGACCTGCGCGAGCACGCCGGGCTTGTCGGCCACATCAAGGCTGATGTGGTAGCGCGTGACGACCGCGCCCATCGGGCTGACGGGCAGCCGGGTGTAGGCGGACTCGCCCGGTCCGGTGGCCCCGGCGAGCTTGTTGCGGCAGACCGCGACGAGGTCGCCGAGGACCGCGGAGGCGGTCGGCGAGCCGCCCGCGCCCGGCCCGTAGAACATCAGCTGACCGGCCGCCTCGGCCTCGACGAAGACCGCGTTGTACGCCTCGCGGACGGAGGCGAGCGGATGCGTCAGCGGGATCATCGCGGGGTGCACCCGCGCGGTCACCGACGCGCCGTCCGTGGCCCGCTCGCAGATGGCCAGCAGCTTGACCGTGCAGCCCATCCGCTTGGCGGAGGCGATATCGGCCGCGGTGACCTCCGTGAGGCCCTCGCGGTGCACATCGTCGATGGTCACGCGGGTGTGGAAGGCGATACCGGCCAGGATCGCGGCCTTGGCGGCGGCGTCGAAGCCCTCGACGTCGGCGGTCGGGTCGGCCTCGGCGTAGCCCAGCGCGGTCGCCTCGTCCAGCGCCTCGCTGTAGCCCGCGCCGGTCGAATCCATCTTGTCGAGGATGAAATTGGTCGTGCCGTTGACGATGCCGAGCACCCGGTTGACCTTGTCACCGGCCAGCGACTCGCGCAGCGGCCGCACCAGCGGGATCGCGCCCGCGACGGCGGCCTCGTAGTACAGGTCGGCGCCCTTGGCCTCGGCCGCCGCGTGCAGCGCCGCGCCGTCCGCCGCGACCAGCGCCTTGTTGGCGGAGACCACGCTCGCGCCGTGCTCGAAGGCGGTGGTGATCAGGGTGCGGGCCGGCTCGATACCGCCGATGACCTCGATCACGACGTCGATGTCGCCGCGTTTGACGAGCGCGGTCGCGTCGGTGGTGACCAGCTCGGCCGGGACGCCCTCACGCACCCTGTCGGGGCGGCGGACGGCGATCCCGGCGAGCTCCACGGGCGCGCCGATGCGGGCGGCGAGGTCGTCGGCGTGCGTCGTCATGATGCGCGTCACCTCTGAGCCGACAACACCACAGCCCAGGAGCGCCACTTTCAGCGGACGCGTACGCATCATTCGACCTCTGCTTCTCATCGATCAGCGATTTCCAGCTTGCTCATGCACAAGTCTCACGCACCGGACGGCAGTTTCCGCCCGTCGTCCAGATGCCGAGACATTTATTTCATTCGGGACCGGGGCCCGGCGATCCGGCCCTACCCGACATCCAACCGCAGGAGATCTTCCTCTGTCTCCCGCCGGACGATCACCCTGGCCGCACCCTCGCGCACCGCGACGACCGGGGGGCGCAGCGCGTGGTTGTAGTTGCTGGCCATGGAGCGGCAGTACGCACCGGTCGCCGGCACCGCGAGCAGGTCCCCCGGCGCCACATCGGCCGGCAGGAAGGCGTCGCGTACGACGATGTCGCCGCTCTCGCAGTGCTTGCCGACCACCCGGGAGAGCATCGGCGCGGCGTCGGAGGTACGCGACACCAGCGCCACGCTGTACTCCGCGTCGTAGAGCGCGGTGCGGATGTTGTCCGACATCCCGCCGTCCACGGACACGTACGTCCGCAGCCCCTCCAGCTCCTTGACCGTGCCGACCTCGTACAGCGTGAAGGCGGTCGGGCCCACGATCGCGCGCCCCGGCTCGACCGACAGCCGCGGCATTCGCAGCCCGGCCGACTCGCACTCCCGGCGCACGATGTCGCCCAGCGCCGTCGCGATCTCGTGCGGCTCGCGCGGGTCGTCGTCCGAGGTGTACGCGATGCCGAGGCCGCCGCCCAGGTCGATCTCGGGCAGCTCGACGCCGTGCTCGTCGCGCACCTCGGTCAGCAGCTGCACCACCCGGCGGGCCGACACCTCGAAGCCCGCCATGTCGAAGATCTGCGACCCGATGTGGCTGTGAATCCCGATGAGCTCCAGGCCGTCCAGCTTGAGCGCCCGGCGCACGGCCTCCGCGGCCTGCCCGCCGGCCAGCGCGATGCCGAACTTCTGGTCCTCGTGCGCGGTCGCGATGAACTCGTGGGTGTGCGCCTCGACACCGACCGTGACCCGGATCTGCACCCGCTGCCGCTTGCCCAGCCGCTCCGCGACATGGGCGACCCGCACCATCTCCTGGAAGGAGTCGAGCACGATCCGGCCGACGCCCGCCTCGACGGCCCGGGTGATCTCCTCGGTGCTCTTGTTGTTCCCGTGCAGGGCGATCCGCTCGGCCGGCATCCCCGCCGCCAGCGCCGTGGCCAGCTCACCGGCGGAGCAGACGTCGAGGTTCAGCCCCTCCTCGTGCAGCCACCGGACGATGGCCCGGGACAGAAAGGCCTTCCCGGCGTAGAACACGTCGGCGTCCGGCCCGAAGGCGTCCTTCCACGCCCGGCAGCGCGCCCGGAAGTCGTCCTCGTCCAGGAAGTACGCCGGCGTGCCGAACTCCGCGGCGAGCGCGGCGACGTCCAGCCCGCCGACGGTGACCACACCGTCGGCGTTGCGCCGGACCGTACGGGACCAGACCTGCGGGTCGAGGCTGTTGAGATCGGCGGGCGGGCCGGCGTAGTGGCCCTCGGGCAGTACATCGGCGTGCCGGGGCCCTGCGGGGTGCGCGGAACGGCTCATGACAGTGGAGATCCCCTCAAAATCGTTCAGAGGTGTTCGGGAGCGGAGATGCCGAGCAGACGCAGGCCGTTGGCGAGCACCGTCCGGCCGGCCTCGGCGAGGGCCAGCCGGGCGCGATGCACGGCCAAGGGTTTCTGCTCCCCGACGGGCAGCGGCGGATAGTCGTCATGCCACCGGAAGAACGCGTCCGCCGTCGCCTCCAGATGCCGCACCACCCGGTCCGGCGCCCGCAGCCGCGCGGCGGTCTCGATGACGGAGGGGTAGGTGGCGAGGAGGGTGTGGAAGGTCTGCAGGGTCTGCGCGGCGGACGCGCCCCCGGCCGACGGCCCCTCGCCCGCGCCCCGGGCCCCCACCGGAGCACCGATGTCCCCCGGCTCGCTCCGGAATCCCAGCTCCTGCGCGTACCGCCCGAGCGCCCGCGCCCGCGCATACGCGTACTGCACCCGGAACCGCGGGTTGCTCTCCCGCTGCACGGGCCGCTCGGGCAGCCGCACCGGGTCCTGCGCGGCGGGCCGCAGCAACGCCCAGCGCGCTTCGTCCGCTCCGAGCCGGACGACGAGGGCGCTCAGCTCGGGCGGCACGGGCGGCACGGGGTGGGTCACGGCCTGCCCCTCGCCCTCAGCCGCCCCTTCCGCCGCGGCCCGGAGACGCACCAGCGCCTCGGCGACGACGACGTCACGGGCGGTGGAGGTGGGGGTGAGCGCGGAGTCGGGACGGTGGGCGGGGCGGGGTTCGCGCGCACGCCGCGCGCTCCGGTCCCCGTAGCCGTCCCCCTGGGACAGCACCTCCCGTACCAGCGCGACCTGCGCGCCGTCCCCCAGCGTGAAGTTCAGGAAACCCGGCCCGGCGATCTCGACGCCGGCGATCCCGGCGCTTCCGATCAGCCGCTTCCGCAGGATCTCGGCGACCTCCCGGGCCGGCCGCCCGGCATCCCGGGCGAGCTGCAGCGCGACATTGGAGGCGTAGTCCCCGCACCCGGGGCGCGGCGGTGGCTGCACCACGATCCGCGCCGGCACGGGCACGGAGAGCTCCTGCTCCTCCACCGCACCACGCACGGAGCGCAGGACGGTACGGGAGAGCTCAGCGGGGGTCACAGGACAAGCGTATGGGAGACCTGGGGTACCTATGCGACCCGGTTTCGCCCTGTGGACACTCCAGGTAATGATCCGGGGCCCGGACGCCGTTCCGGGCTATTCCCCGGCCGCTTCCAGCATCCCGGCCCCACCGGACGCCGCGACCCCGCCGGACGAGGTCCCGCGCCCCGCCCCTCCCCCGTCCCCGTCGCTTTCCCCGTCCTCGTCCTCGGCCCCGCCCTCGGGCCCGCGCGCCCGCTGCCGGCCCTCCCGGACCAGCCTCCCCACGGTCCGTACCAGCTCGGCCGGCTCGAACGGCTTCGCGAGGAAGGCGTCCACGCCCACCGACTCGCCGTTGTTCACCTCGCCCTGGGTGCACGCGCTGACGATGGCGATCGGGATGTCCCACGTCCGCGGATCGGAGCGCAACCGCGCCGCGGTGTGCAGACCGTTGAGCCGCGGCATCACGACGTCAAGGGTCACGACATCAGGTCTCACGTGGTGCACGACATCCAGACATTCGGCACCATCAGCCGCGGTCACGACCTCGAAGCCCTCCAGCTCGAGATTGACCCTGATCAACTGGCGGATCACCTTGTTGTCATCGACGACAAGAATCCGACCGGACAAGCCAGGCACACCATGAGACTAGGGCCCCACCTGCGACTGCGTCCCGGTTTTCCCCACTTCCGCCCCCGTGCGAGGGACCTTTCCCGGAGCTTCACCGGCGCCTCCCTCGGATGCGCTAGGGCCGGTCCGGCGGACCCCGGCCGGGGTCCGCCCGCCCCGCCCCGAGACCC